>CAMWVO010000146.1 GCA_947177695.1 uncultured Clostridia bacterium | reverse complement strand
ATCTCGCAGTATTTTCCGTTTTGAGCCATTAACTCCCTGTGACTTCCACGCTCGATGACCGTGCCGTTTTCAAGCATAAATACAACGTCCGCGTCCTTTACCGAGGAAAGTCTGTGGGAAATAAACAGCGTTATGTGTCCCTTGCTTTCGTTCATAATTCCCTTGTACAGATCGTATTCCGCAATGGGGTCAAGTGCGCTTGACGGCTCGTCGAATACCTTTACGGAGGCTTTCTGCGCAAAGGCTCTTGCCACAACTATTTTCTGCTGTTCGCCGCCCGAAAGGACTGCTCCGTCATTGTCAAATTCCTTTGTCATAACGGTATCCATGCCGCCGGAAAGGGACTGTACCTTGTCCCATACTCCCGCGCACTTCAAAGCGCGCTCCGCTGTTTCGTCGGGGTTTTCAAACTCCGCGCCCATAAGAACGTTGTCCCTGACCGACATTGCCATGACCTTGTAATCCTGAAACGCCGCCGAAAATAATTTCCTGTAGGCTTTCAAATTGTATTCTTTGATGTTTACGCCGTTCACAAGAATTTCGCCCCTCGTTGGGTCGTAAAGTCTGAACAGCAGCTTTATAATCGTGGACTTGCCCGCTCCGTTATGACCAACCAGCGCGCAGACCTTGTCCCCCTCAATTTTAAAGGACAGGTCGTTTATAACAGGCTCGTTTTCCCGGTACTCAAAGCAGACGTTTCTGAACTCTATCGACCGCACCTTTTCTTCGGGAATAATTCCGTCCTGATCTTCGGGGATTTTCTCCTCATATTCCATAAATGTGCGGAAGTATTCAAGGAACTGACCGTTCTTCATTGCTTCCATAAAATTGTTGAACATACCTATCAATATCCACGAGGAGGTTGACATTGCGGTAAACATTATGGCAAGCTCCGCAAGACCCATTGTTTTTGACACGATCGTCCTGTAGGCGGCGTATATCATGATACCCTCAAAAACAAGGGCAAATGTAGTGACATTCTGCGCCCAGCTGTAAACGATAGCTTTCCCCGCATATTTTTCCGCGACCTCAACATTGCCCTTTACAGCTTCATCGTACCGCTTCATCATAAGCTCGTGAATGTTTGAGTAGCGAATTTCCTTTGCAAATTCCGCAAGGTGCATTACTCGGTTGACGTACTCCGCCTTGCGGTTGTTTTTAACGTTGTCGGTGTAGCGTCCGCCCCATATTTTATTCATAAGTCCGCCGAAAACAAAGTTGCCGATAATGGGGGAAATAACAAACAGCACGGAAAACGGGTCTATCATAAACATTGAGGAAAACGCCGCCGCTGCCGCAACAACTCCGAAAACCACCTGAAAGAAAAATTCCACCGACTTTGTCATTTTCTGCGCGGAACCGTCCAGAGCCATTGTGTACCTGTTGTAGAAGTCAGCGTCCTCAAAGCAGCGAAGCTCAATGTTCCGCGCTTTTGCGTAAAGCTTCCTATAGAGGCAGCGGTAAACCTTATTGTCGGTAAAAGGTATTATCACCGAATTCATATAGCTTGTGTACATGGCAAGCAGGCTGAATACCGCAAAGCATATCCCGATAAAGCCGAGAATTGTACCGAATGGAGCCTCGGTCTCGATAGCGTTTATAACGTACCGCAGAAAAAAAATGCTCATAAATATCCACTCGGCATAGCCTGCTATCGAGTACACCGCAGTATGTATGACCCGCTTTTTGCTTATGCTCCAGACGGTTTTCACGGCGTATGCGTTGTTGGCAAAAATTCTTGCCTTGCTTTTTTCTTTTTTACTCATATTACCCCTCTTTCCATTTGACGTATATCCTTGAATTTAAAAAATAAAAAAGCGTACACTTCCGAACAGAAATGCACGCTTTACCGACAATTACAGATTATAATGCTATGTAATATCAACAGGCAAAGGTTCATTTCCGATATGTTTGATTGTTCCGTAATTAGAAAACTTAAACATTTGCCTGACTCCTTTACAAAGTAATGGACTAAGTATATCACAATATTTTGCAAATGTCAAGCATTTTTACACATTTTATTATATATCAATTGATATGATTTGTCAATAGCTATTGATGATTTATATAATCCTTAGTATAGATTATACTATTACTAAGGAAGTGATTTTATGGAAAATTATAACATAGAAGTAGGCGCGAGAATAACCGAGCTTCGCCGCAGACGCGGCTATACAAGGGAAAAGCTTTCCGAGCTTTCGGACGTTTCCGTGCAGTTCCTTGCGGACATAGAAAAAGGGCGGAAGTCCATGACGATATCCACCCTCAGAAAAATTTCCGCAGCCCTGCTTTCGACGACGGACTATATAGTCAACGGCACGCCCGACCGTGACGGCAATTCAGCAATATTATCCATTATAAATACCATTCCCGATAAAAATAAAAAGCAGGCGGAAGCTATCCTCGCCGCTTTTGCGGAAGCTGTCGGGCAAAATAAATTAATTTGAAATCAAATCTTAACAGATACATCTGACGTAAACATATACCATTGCTGTTATATATAACGTCGAAGAATTATAAATATTTTATAGATCACACAAATAATAGTGTATAATAGGGCTGAAAATTTTTTTGGGAGATGTAAAAACCATGGCTTTGATCGCAGTTATAGATGACGATAAACATATAAATTCAATGCTTGCCGACCTTTTGGGCAGGGAGGGTTACGGCGTTCTGCGGGCATATTCGGGGACTGAGGCGGTGTATATGCTTTCGGAAAACAAGCCCGATTTAGTCCTTTTGGACTTGATGATGCCGGGGCTGTCGGGGGAAGAGGTTTTGCCGAAAATAAAGGGTATACCCGTTATTGTTATGAGCGCAAAGGCGGACGTCCGGGACAAGGTCTCCCTGCTTCTGGACGGGGCGGCGGACTATATCACAAAGCCCTTTGACACGCGGGAACTGCTTGCGAGAATTACTGTTCAGCTTAGGAAAAGTCAGGCGGAAAATTCCGACACGCTGACTTACGGGGGACTTACCCTGCGTACCGACCTCCACGAGGTTTACGCCGAGGGAAATACCGTCCGCCTTACCAAAACCGAATTTGCCATACTGAAACTGCTTATGCTCAACCCCGATCGGGTCATTGCAAAATCTACAATTCTCGATAAAATAAGCGAGGATACTCCCGACTGCGTGGAAAGCTCCCTGAAAGTTCACATCAGCAATTTGCGGAAAAAGCTCCGTGAAGCGGCGGGAAAGGAGTACATTGAAGCGGTGTGGGGTATCGGGTTTAAAATGAGCGAAAAATCTTAACCAAATCTTAACTCTTTTCTTTACCGTTTTCTTAACCGTTGGGTGTTAGAATTATGGCATAAAAGAAAAGGAGGAACTTTTTTATGGAATATGTTCTTAAAACCAACTCGCTTTGCAAGTACTACAAAAATTTCAAGGCTCTGGACGGGCTTACAATGAACGTCCCAAAAGGCTCTATTTACGGTTTTGTGGGACGAAACGGCGCGGGCAAGACCACTCTTATCCGTCTTATCTGCGGGCTGCAATTCCCAACTTCGGGGGAATTTTCCCTTTATGGAATTGAGGGCGGCAGCAGGGAAATTTCCAAATCCCGCCGCAGAATGGGCGCGGTGGTGGAAACGCCGTCCATTTATCTTGACATGACTGCGGAGGAAAATCTCAAACAGCAGTATCTTATTTTAGGTATGCCGTCCTTTAACGGTATTCCCGAACTTCTGAAGCTTGTGGGACTTGAAAACACAGGCAAAAAGAAAGCGAAAAACTTTTCTCTCGGTATGCGTCAGCGTCTGGGCATTGCCATTGCTCTTGCGGGAGACCCCGATTTTCTCGTTCTGGACGAGCCTGTAAACGGTCTTGACCCCCAGGGCATAATCGAAACACGCGAGCTTATTTTAAAATTGAACCGCGAGAGACAGATAACCGTCCTTATTTCAAGCCACATTCTGGACGAGCTTTCACGTCTTGCGACCCATTACGGCTTTATCGACGGCGGACGTATCATCAAGGAAATAAGCGCGGAGCAGCTTGAAAAGGAATGCAGAAAATGTATGCGGGCAACGGTTTCCGACGTGAAAATACTGTCTGTTCTGCTTGACGAAAAGGGTGTGGAATATGCTGTCGTTGACGACAAGACTGTGGATATTTTCGCGCAGATGAGCATTACCGAGCTTACTCTTGCTCTGAAAGAAAGGGGCTGCGAGCTGCTGTCGGCAAACGAGCGTGACGAGAGCCTTGAAGCGTACTTCATGAATTTAGTTGGGGTACAGAACAATGATTAAATTATTAAGAGCGAATTTTGTACGTCTCTTTAAAAACAAGCCCCTTTATTTGTGCGTTTGTGTTCAGGTTGTCATGACTTTTTTTAATATATTTCCATATCGGAATGATTTTTTTATTGAAAATATTTTTTATGGAAATTCTATTGTGTCAATGCTTTTTTCGGAGGTTTTCGTACCGCTTTTTCTCGGTACGGAACACGGTGACAAAACCATACGCAATAAAATTATTTCGGGACACACACGCTTTGAAATTTACTTTGCAAGCTTTATCTCGGCGGCTGCCGGGGTACTGATAATATGCCTTACTCCGCTTGTGACCGCGTTTATAATGGCTTTGCCTTTCGGGGGACATTTCGGAAGCCCCCCCGCCGAATTTGCATTGTACTTTACTGTTCTGACTGCGGCAAACATGGCAATGTGCGGGGTATATCTTATTTCCGCAATGCTTGTCACAAGCAAGGCAAACAACGTTGTTTTAACCTTAGTGATATGGTTCGGGTCGATTTTTGTTACGGCGACCATTGACG
Organism: uncultured Clostridia bacterium; assembly: GCA_947177695.1. GTDB lineage: Bacteria > Bacillota > Clostridia > Oscillospirales > Ruminococcaceae > RGIG8773. Next base: position 938 of record CAMWVO010000146.1, on the reverse strand, counting down.
AATTTTTAAAAATGCCGCAGCTTTCCCACGGCGTTTTAAGTACAATTTTAAAGTACGCTTATGATATTGTTCCCGTGGGGCAGGTTTTACAGCTTCAGATCGGGGAGTGTCAAAATGCGGGGCTTTTCCCTGTTTACTCGCTGCTGGTAATTACGGCGGCGACGGGATTTGGTGTGCTTATTTTCAGAAAGAAGGATTTAAAATGAGTAAATTATTAAGGGCAAATTTTACACGGCTTTGGAAAAACAAGGTGTTCTGGGGCTGTATGATATTTATGTTTTTGAACGCGTTCCATACGGTGCTTATGCTGTATCTGAATTTTAAAAAATACGGCGAGATTTATATGTCGGAAAACTCTCCTTTCGGTCAGACTGTTGCCGTATCCATAATTTCGGCAATATTTATCGGGCTTTTTATAGGCACGGAATACAGCAACGGCACTATGCGGAACAAGCTTGTTATAGGACATTCAAGGAGCGCGATATATTTTGCAAATCTTGCTGTATGTATTGCTGCCGCGCTTATGCTGCACCTTGTATATGTTCTGACAACGCTTTTGAGCGGACTGATAATGTTCGGAACTTTTATCACGCAGGCGGCTTCGTTTTTGGGAACTTTAGCTGTCAGCCTTATTATTGTAACGGCGTATGCGGCGATGTTCCTGTCGATAAGTACTCTCATTACAAGCAAATCTGCGGGCGTTACCACGGTAATTATGACTTCACTTGTACTTATGATATTGGCAATGGTGATAAACGGCGCACTGGACGAACCTGAGATCTACGAAGCTTACACTATAATTGAGGCGAACGGTGAACAGTACAGCGAGCCCGAAATGAAAAACCCCTATTACGTAAGCGGGTTACAGCGTAAAATTTACGAGGCTTTGTATGATATTGTTCCCACCTGTCAGGCGGCGAGGATACAGCTTGACGATA
>CAMWVO010000145.1 GCA_947177695.1 uncultured Clostridia bacterium | reverse complement strand
AATATAATGTGGTAGATAATGTTTTGCGAAAACAGTATTTCCCACAGGTCACAGAACATCTTCTCGAAAAGCATTTAATTATCATATCAGACAAAATATTCCGCCGTTTTTGGTGATATTGCAGCAGGTCGCCGCCGCTTAAAATCCCAAAACAGATTACAAATTGCTTTTTACGACTTTTTCTGCTATAATCAATATAGTATAATGAAATATTGAAATTCGTTAAAGGAGTATATATTTAGTTTATGTTTACAAGAACAGACACCAAAAATATTGTGGCGACTCTTGCATATCTGATAGGTGTCAGAAAAAGCGCGTGGCTTTCAACATACAATGAGGACTGCCCAGACCTGCTCGGACAGCTTGAGGAAAACCGAAACGCTACCGTTATAAGATACCTCTGCAAGCTCAGGACTACCCTTATGCAGAGATTTAAGAAAACGGATTCCGCGCTGGTGTACGATTTTAAAAACCTTGACCGCATAGAATGGTACGACGCGGAAAATATCCGTCAGCTGGAAAAATGGGGCTACACGATAATACTTTCAAATAAGCGGGCATCGGACTACACCCTGCATTTCCACACGCTTATCCGCGACAATATTGACAGCTGCAGCGAGCTTTTCCCCGATTGGATCGTCTGGGACTATATAAAGGATCTTTTTGTCGTCCCCAAATTTTCCGATGAAAAAATACAGAAGTTTGAATTTGCAAAGTATATGGAAAATATAGACCGCTATCCGTTCCAGATGTATATTCACTGGAAGCCCGGGGACTACGGCAATCTGCTCTACAACGACGGAAAATTCCTTGAAATACTGTACCAGATGAACAAGGATCATTTCGGCGATAAAAGCAAATACAAAAACGCGGTGGAGGACGTCAAGAACAACATCTACAGCTTTATCGACAACAGCTTCAAGACCGTGCTTGCGGTAGACTGCGAGAACTCGGACGTCTATAAGCTGTACGGAATGTTAAAAAATCTGAACAGGGACGAAATAGAAAAAATAGAAAAAATAATTCTCTACGACGACAGAAACACAAACAACGGCTGGGACTATATAGAAAAATTTATAGGTATTCCCGTGGAGCATATAGAGGTACAGCGGGTGGTAGATCACAAGTCAATGGTAGATATGCGGATGGCTACGGGTATTTGCAGAGAATTTTACCAGCACGATGTGTCGTCGTTTATACTGCTTTCAAGCGATTCGGATTACTGGGCGCTTATATCGTCCCTGCCCGAAGCCGAATTTCTTGTGGTGATAGAGTATTCAAAGTGCGGTCACGCCATCAGGGAGACCCTTGACAGCAACGGTATTTATTACTGCTCTCTGGACGATTTCTGCACTGGAAATATAGAGGAACTGAAGCGGGCGGTGCTGTTAAGCGAATTAAATGAGACCCTGCCCGATCTGCTTAAATACAACGGAAAGGAGCTTGCGAATATGCTGTTTGAACGCGCCCGTATCGAAGCGGACGAAAACGAGATAATGAATTTCTATAATAAATATATAAAAACTATAAAGCTTACCGTTGACGATGCGGGAAATTTCAGCTTTTCCGTCAACCGTTAATATTCTGCAGTATATATTTTTTTATCTTACCCCTTGACAAATTCGGAATTATGGTTTATACTTACAAAAAAGATTTGAAAGGACTGCCCGAAATGAGAACAGTATCCTCATACAGCGTTTACAGAGCGAATATGGCAAAGGTCATGTACGGAATGTACCATGGCTTTAAGCTGCTGCGCCCGAAACGCTGAGGACAGTTTTTCGTTATGTGCATACAGGCGGCTTAAAGCGTTGTCTTTAAGCCGCTTTTTTTGCTGCCTCAAAAAAATACTTTCAGAAAAAGGACGATAAGTTTGAAAATAAATTTTCAAACTGCGAGTTTTGTTTTTCCGACTGTAATCTTTGCCGTCGGAAATTTGCTTCGCAAACCACAAAACATCGAAAGAGAGGGGGACACATTTTCCCTGTCGGGAAAATGGTCATATTTATGATAACAAAAACCAACATACGAAACGGTCTGACCGTAAAAAGAATTACCGAAGAAGCAGACCTCCAAGCCGCGTTAAAGCTTGCGGAGAACGTGTTTATGCAGTTTGAGGCTCCCGCGTTTTCAGAGCGGGGAGTGGAAAGCTTCCTGTCCTTCCTGTGGGGAAAACGGGTGCGGGAAATGTTCGCGGATGACAGCTTTGCTGTATGGAATTGTTACAGCGGAGAAACGCTTGCGGGAATGCTTGCCCTGCGTGACCGGGAACATATAAGTCTTGCATTTGTACGTTCGGATTTCCACCGTCAGGGGATAGGGCGAATGCTTTACGCCGCAGCAAAAGCCGAAGCATCAGCTCACGGAACTAAGCGAATAACCGTAAACGCCAGCGATTACGGCATACCGTTCTATCGGGCAATGGGCTTCCGTGAGACCGATATGCGGCTTCTGACCGACGGTATTCTCTATACGCCGATGGCAGCAAAAATCTGAAAGGAAATGATAAAAATGCTTGATCATAAAGGTACAAAAATTATCGAGACGGAAAGGCTTATACTCCGTCCGTTCCGAAGCGGGGACTCTCCCCTTATGTTCAAAAACTGGGCGGGAGACAGAGAGGTCGCAAAATTTCTGACCTGGAACGCTCACCGAAGCGTTTCGGACAGCGAGTGCGTCATAAATATGTGGGTCGCGGGCTACAACGAAAATTCCACCTACAACTGGGCGATCGTGCCGAAAGAGTTCGGCGAACCCATAGGCGGCATTTCCGTGGTTCGCATACACGACAACAATGACACGGCGGAGATCGGCTACTGTATCGGCAAGGAGTGGTGGGGCAAGGGCATTATGACCGAAGCTTTTTCCGCAATTATTCCCTATCTTTTCGACGTGGGCTTCAATCGGATACAGGCGGAGCACGCGGTGAAAAATCCCGCTTCGGGACGGGTAATGCAGAAGTGCGGTCTGACCTATGAGGGAACGCTCAGGCAGTTTTTCCGCGCCACATCGGGAGAGCTTCTGGACATAAGCTATTACTCTATTCTCAGGGAGGAGTTCGAGGCTTGCAATAAATCCCCGAAAGTGGTATAATTTTATTGATATTTTGGGGAAAGGGTCTGACCAAAGTGAAAAAGAAAGTACTGCCTATCCCTGACGGATTTACGGCGGAAGATGTGAAGATAGAAGCCAGCATTTGCACAGGCGAAAAGACTATAGGGTTTTACAGCGCTGCGGACAAAAAGCTGCACTGCGCGGAGCTTGTTCGGACAAATGCCGACGTTGAGGAATTTTACCGCAAATACGGGATCGAAAAATAATGAAAGGACTTGCTGACAATGAAGAGAAAAATTATTGCGGTCGGAATTTGCGCGGCACTTATGGTAGGCTTCGGCGGCTGTAACGGCGCTGAAAACGATACTGCCCCGGCAGCGGCGGAGACGGCGGGAGATACCGTAACTTTCGCAGAAACAGCAAGCGGAACAGAAACGTCCGAAACAGCCGAAGCAGAAAAAAACACTGAGGGTCTGACCGTTTCTCCAAGCGGATATTTGCTTGATCCCGAAGTTACTCTCGGAGACGAAAACGGGTGGGATTTCCCCGAAAAACAGCCGTGTCTGATAGGCGAACCTGTGGAGGGCGTAAGATTTTACGGAGTGAACGCGGGCGAAGAAAAGTCATACGTATACGATCAGCCGCCTTTCGGTAAGTATGAATACGATCAATATATAATTATCGAGCATTACGGAACGGCGGACGAATTTGCAGGCGTTTGGACAGAACGCTTCGGATCGCCAATGTCCGTTTCCGCCGCGGATATTGACGGCGACGGCGAAACGGAGGTTGTCACGGAAAGATACAGCATAGGCGGAACAATTTGCGCAGTAAACGAGCTTGCCGTATACAAACCGGCGGACGGGCATTACCGGCGCTTTGTGTTTGACCGTCAAGCATTTAACGATGAGTATATAAACGTAGATATTGACAGCGAAAGGAAGTCGCTTACACTTTCGATAAACGGCTTTGACAAAATGTTCTTCTATGATTTTTCAGAGGTCGTGCCTCCCGAAATGACCGAATTTAAAGTAAATATGCTTCAGGTAAACAATTTTGATTTTGACGGCAGCGACATAACCTATACGGTTACCCCTCTTTTAACTTCATACTCTTACGAAACGTTTGCTGACATAAATTTCAAGCTGAAATTTTCCGACGGCGTTTTCACCTGCTCCGACGCTGAATTTATAAAAGACGAACCGTACAGACCTGCCGAACAGGAATACGCCGTCGATTTTGACACGGCGGTATCCAATATCATCGCCGCGGGCGTTGAAGCGGACAGTTCGGAATTTGTCCTGTCGGGCACCGAAAATTCGGACGGAGAAACATACTACAGGATCGTCAAGGACTATGATAACGGCAAATCTTTGTCTGCCGAGGAGTTTTTCCGTGTGAACACCCAAGACGGCAGCGTGTATATTTACTTCGACCCTGCGCTGCCTATGAGCGATTATTTGGCGCAGTTTAAAAGTGAAACCGATGAAAACGACCCGCAGAGCAGATACATACAGATATACGGCATAACATCATGACCGTTAAAACAGGGCGTTTTCCGAAAGGCAATTTTGACCTTGCAATCCGCAGGAAAATATGATATAATTTTCTTGATAAAATTTTCACCGAAAGAGGGTCATATTATGGAAAAAACTAAAAACCGAGCAATAAAAATTGCAGCGATTACAGCCGGCATTTTATCGTTTCTCACGGCAGCGGCGCTGATCTGTCTGAAGCTTTTTTACTGGGGCTTTGCGGTCTCGGCAGACGATATTGCAATAGCCTGCGATATATCCGAATACAGCAATAACACGGGCGATTTCGTAGACGTTGAATTTAACGTTACGCTTAAAAACGGCATGAGCCTGATGCATGATACCAGTGTATGTATGAATTATGATGATGACTGCCGATACGAATACATCACGCCGAGAGCTGTGTTCAAAATCCCATTTGATGATCTGGGTCCCACTGAAAGCTTCGGGTGCAGCATAGACAAAAACAATAACGGCTTCAAGAATGAATTTAACTTTATTTTAAAGGATACAAGCTATAATTATGACGTCAATGAGATCGTTGAAAACTATTTGCAGGACGCATAAAATATTTTGCAAAGAAAAAAGGAGAATATAAAATGAAAGAACTTAATCCAAACGCAAAGATCGAGACCAAATGTCTGCACGCAGGCTACACACCCAAAAACGGCGAGCCGCGTGTAGTTCCTATCGTCCAGAGCACGACTTATGTTTACGACTCCACGGACGACGTTGCCGCTGTTTTTGACGACCCCACCAAGAGCCTGATCTACTCCCGCTTTGAAAACCCCACCACCGACGCTGTGGAAAAGAAAATCGCCGCTCTGGAGGGCGGTGCGGCGGCAATGTGTACCTCCAGCGGACAGGCTGCTTCCCTGCTGTCTATCCTCAACATCTGCGAGGCTGGGGACAGCTTTATCGCGTCCTCGTCCATTTACGGCGGAACGATAAACCTTTTCGGCTTCACCCTCAAAAGAATGGGTATTGAGTGTATCTGGGTGGACGTTGACGCCTCCGAGGAGGAACTCAACGCCGCGTTTAAGCCCAACACCAAGGCGGTTTTCGGCGAGACTATCGCGAACCCTGCGCTGACAGTCCTTGACATTGAAAAATGGGCGAAAGCCGCTCACGCCCACGGAGTACCCCTTAT
>CAMWVO010000144.1 GCA_947177695.1 uncultured Clostridia bacterium | reverse complement strand
AACTTCTGCGACGGCATTTGCGTGCCCCATAAATGCCATAAAAAAATTCCCGTCGGCGCAAGGGGGTGAATGGCAGCCGCCCGCCGATTGGCTGGAAGTTCCGGAGCCTGGAGAGTGGGAGGCGTGTTTCCTTATCGAACCTAAGCAGCGATTATCGTTTAAGCTTACATTTTACGGGTATGAAAGTGAATACAGAAGCTACTGCGGAAATGTCACTATTGATTGGGGTGACGGAACAGTCGAGACTTACGAAGGCAACACCAATATCGGCGCGGATGGATATCCTATTTGGACACCCGAAAGCAAAAGACGACCTACCGAAATCACACACAATTACGCAGAGGCGGGACAATACATCATCAAAGCAACTGTAGATGAATATTGCAGTTTCTTAAGCGAGGCTTCGGACGGAAATCATTTAGGCACTGATCAGGTAAATCTTTTGATTGCAAAACTCGGCAAAAATATCCGCCTTAAAGCTGTTGATTCTGACAGTAACTTTGGCAATGGGTTTGCAGAAAACTATCGTTTGTGTTGGGTAAAGATAAACGGCAGTTCGGAAATCCAAGGCTATGAATTTGGATATTGTCAAGGATTTATGCGGCTTGACCTTGCTGAGCCTTTGACCGAGCTTTCGAGTAATGTGCTTGCTTCTGCAAGAGTTCCAAAAATTGATTTATCGCGCATAAAAAAAATCAAATACGGCGCACTTACAAGTGCAACCAATTTGCCCGAAAATGTATCTTTTCCTGAATGTACCGAAATTGAAAGAAATACTTTTGTAAATGCGCGTATAAAAAGTATTTCAGCGCCTAAGTGTACAATTGTCGGCAATTCCGCATTTGAAGCTTGCTGCGCCCTTGAATCAGCTAAATTTGCAGACGACTGCACTTTTGGCACAAATTGTTTTCGGAACTGCCATTCACTTTATCCCCGACCCGACGGGTCAACAAATTAAAGGAGGACTAAACTATGAATGTAAAAACAATAAACCTCACAGGAGGAGAAACAAAAGTCAGCTTTGACGCAAATTACCCGTATTTCTGGGTACAGAATTTCAGTGACAGCGATGTGTATATGTCTGTATCGCCGAATATTACTCCAGACGCTGACGGCGTTATACTCATTCCTGCAAAGAGCGGCGGCAGTACGGGAGATGTTGGTCAGACCAACACGGTGTATCTTTCGGGCAGCGGAAAGGTTCAGATTTTCGCTCAGTATAACGCTGTATGCCCTTTTAAGTCCGCCGCGAAAGGAGGTGATGGGAAAATATGCAGTCATATAACTGATGGCTTAGTTTATCAAACAGGGATGGGGTACAAAGGGAATTTTGATTTTTCGACAGATATAATTCTTAGTAAGCCAGTAACGGTAGAGTTTTGCGGGGTGTATACAAATATACCCTCAACGGACAAAAAAGGACGTTGGTTTGAAATTGATTACCATTTCTCTAATCTCGCAGCATTTATGGCAAGTCAAAACAACGACTTTTTAGAAATATTTTATGAGGGCTATGTTAATGGCTTGAACGACTGGATTTTGGACGGTGAAACAGGTATAACAATTGCCCCAAACGAGTATGCAACAATTAGTGCAGTTCATACTGAAACATCATTGTTGCTATATAAAAACGGTATGTTTGTTAAGGCATTTAATGCAACAAAAAAGTATGAGCAATTTGATATGCGTTCAATATACATTATGTGTGCCCCAAGCACAAACAGCCGTGATTTGAATGGAAGTGTTAATTTGCGCATATATAATCGTAAATTAACTGACAGTGAGATACTGCATAATGCTAATGTAGATAAATCTATGTATTTTAGGAGGTAAAAAATGAAAATCACAGAAAAAGTCTGCACAAAAAATCAGTGTTACCAGGTGGGAAAAGCTTTTACACCAAAGGGGCTTATGCTTCACAGCGTGGGGTGCAATCAGCCCTCCGCAGAGGTGTTTGCGGCGCAGTTCAACAATTATCAGCCGAACGGTCAGCAGATCTGCGTACACGGCGTTATTGACGCAAACAACGGTGATATCATTCAGCTCCTGCCGTGGACTATGCGCGGCTGGCACGGCGGCGGTACGTCCAACGACACCCATATCGGCGTTGAGATGTGCGAGCCCGCCTGTATCAAGTACACGCAGGGAGCAACGTTTACCTGTTCCGATCTGTCAACTGCGCGTAAAAACTGCGAAACGGCGTACAATTCCGCTGTGGAGCTGTTTGCGTATCTCTGTAAAAAATTCGGGTTCAACCCTCTTGCAGACGGCGTTATCGTCAGTCACTGCGAGGGGCACAAGCGCGGTATTGCTTCCAACCACGGAGACCCCGAACATCTCTGGAGAGGACTTGGTATGTCCTATTCGATGGACGGTTTCCGCAGGGACGTTGCCGCTGCAATGGGCGTAACGGCTGCGGACAAGCCTGCCGATACTGCAAAATATTATGTGCAGGTCGGGGCATTTGCAAGCAAAGCAAATGCAGAGGCGTATGTGGCGGAAGTTAAGAAAAAATATCCCGACGCGTTTATTAAAATTATTTAGGAGGTACTGCCATGAATAATGCTGTAAAATCATTTCTCGCGGCAATTTGTGCATTGCTCGGCTTCCTGTTCGGAGACCGCGACGGTCTGATGATCGCGCTTATCGGGCTTATTGCTCTGGATTACATATCCGGTGTGATCGCTGCTGTGGTGGAGAAAAAGCTGTCCTCGGAGGTGGGCGCGAAAGGCATTGCGAAAAAGATATTCATGCTTCTGATCGTTGCTGTTGCGAATATTGTGGACATCAACGTTATCGGTGAGGGGCACGTTCTCAAAAGCGTGACGGTGATTTTTTATCTTGCCAATGAGTGCATTTCGCTTATCGAAAACGCAGGAAGGCTCGGGGTTCCTGTTCCTAAGAAGTTGATCGACGTGCTGGAGCAGCTCAAGAATAAGGAAAAATAAAATCGGCGGGTGCGATTATGAGAATTACAGAAACGGCGGGACTAAGTCGCGTTGAGTGGATAGAGCTTATAGATAACTGGATTTTTAACGAAAAGCACAGAGCAATCTTAAAACGCCGTATTTTAGACGATATTAAGATTGAAAAGCTTTCGGAAGAATTTAACTTATCCGTTGACAGTATTAAAAAGATAATAAGTAAAAATCTGCCCGTTCTGAAAAGTCACATCAACAATTAACCCCCCGCACGAAAATTACCCAAAAATTACTCGAAAAGTACCCGTTTTGTCACTTGTGGAATATCCGCGTATGTGATATCCTTTAAGTAGTAAAACGGGTCGACACGGTTTGCTTAATAAATTGCGAAAGGAAAATTTATTATGGCAGAATTTGACAATCGTTACTCATCTAACGGTAAGGCTAATGCTGCTCTTGCGACAGGTATTATCGGAACTGCGGGCGTTGGTCTTGGACTGCTTGGCGGTCTCGGCAATGGTCTTTGGGGCAGCGCAAACTGTAACCGTGCTGGCTGGGACAATTACGGACCTTGCAGCGATAACACACCTGTTACCCGTTACGAAATGGGATTACAGCAGCAGCTTGCCGAAAAAGATGCGGCAATAGCTCTGCGCGATGCAAACACTTACAACGACCAGAAGTCGCTGCAGCTTTACCAGTACGTTGACGGACGGTTCAGAGAGTTTGAGGCGGCTCTTGCAAGTCAGGCGGTGGTCAACCAGAAGACAGCCGACGACATAAAGCTCGTTCGCAAGGATGTCGAAATCGAGGCTGAACGCCGTTGCTGCGCTGATAACGCTATCGTCAACTATGCAAACGCGACTTTCTATGCAAAGCTTATTGCGGGCGTTACTCCGACTACTACCGATCCTACTCCGCAGAGTACTTACAATCCCATTCCCAACTGTAAGCCCTGCTGCAACAACTAACTGAAAAGGGGGCGGCTTGTCCGCCCCATATTTTTATGGAGGTCAAAATGAAAGTAAAATTTGAAGCCGTACTTGACGGTGCGGCAAAATTTTTGGATAAAGAAGTCTATCCCGGCATGAACGACTGGCAGCAGATCATTGCAAGAATGTTTGTCGGGCGGATATTCAACAGCCGTGAAGCGATAAAGGCTGCTGTCGTTAACAACGGTTTTATTCGCACATTCGGCATTGTTGACGAAAACGGAGATGTGGACATAGAAAGCCTTGCGACCGACCTTAAGACCGAAATGCAGCGCAAGGAAAAGCTTACGTTTACAATCCCGCTGTACGGGAACTTGACTTTTCGTCCGTCGGACGTTGACAGCCTGTATGAGATGATTACGGGCAAAAATTTAATTACAGAAACAATGGAGGTACCCGGAAATGAGACTGATTAAACATATTACAGATGACATGATGGGGGAAGTTCATGACGCGAAGCACCGTGCAGAGCGGGCTATGGAGTTTAAACCCCTTTATCCCGACATTTCGCAACGCGAAATTGATATCGCGGCGCAAGAGCTCGTCCACGCCGAAAAGGACCATAAATCGGCAATGGAGCTTATCGAGGAGTTCAAAAAGACCAAGGGTGAGCCGCCCGAGTACATGATGGAGTTCTGGAAAGAAAAGCACGAGGATTTCATGGAGAAATACGCTCGCGCTAAGTGCATGATTGATCTGTTTAATAAGTCGTGATAGATCCCCGCTGATTTCGGTCAGCGGGGATATTTTATATAATGCAGGTACACACAAAAGTACACACTTTTATTTAAACTGTATTGCAATTCGCTTTTTGAAATATAAAAAGTATAGGAAAAATAACCGATTTTATAATATCTTTGAATCACGTTATAAAATTTTGTACCTATAAATTGGGTTCAAATCCCCAATGGCTCACCAGCGTGGAAGCCCCTCGCAGACAGAAAAAGTTTCTGTAGAAATACAGGAACTTTTTTGTTTGTCATTTTATGAAAAATCTTTTTTCTATACAAAGACAGTATTAGATCCCGTAAATCCTTTTTCAGATCGGATTTACGGGATCTATATTTTATGCCGCGCGGAAGAAAAGCTGAAACACTGCCGTGTTTGACGATCTCTGAGCTGCTGAAATTTTTGTGTGCCTCATAAGACCGTCTACTTTGCATAAACTATTCTGCTTCAAATCCGTCAATAACTTTAAGCTCGCCGTTGACCCAGCCAAGCGTCTGTTCAACATCTCCGGAAGCAATTTCGTCCATATAATAATATTCCGTATCTTTATTCACATCGGTATTGAACAGATACAATCTGCTGCCGTTTCCCCCGACGCGTACGCAAAGGCTCTTTCTCTCAGGCGGATCATAAGGAACAAAGCCGCCGTTTGAAAATGTAAATGCTTTTTCCGCTTCAATAACAGGATCGACACTGTACCCCATTCCCGGAATTTCCGCAAAAATTACAAATGGCTGTGAATCAACTGCGGCAAAAAACACGCTTCTATGCCTATGTACACCGTCCGAAATAAAGCTTACCTCTGAATTATCAACATAATAAACGGCACAAGAGTTTAAAAAACCGTTGTTGATATCATGAAGCTCGAGAACTGTAAGCATTTCTTCTTCGCCGTCACCGTCGCAGTCAAAGAAATAAAAATCATCAAGCGAAGCTTTTATAAATTCGGGAACATCTTCTTCCATAAGTCTTTCCGCACAGCTGCTTATAATATCCTGAAGCTCATCGGCATTATGATAAGTCAGAAAGCTGCTTAACAAAGCATTTTGATTATTTGTGAATTCAATGTTGCTGCCCCATACGGAGGTACTGATCGTACATTCTGCGT
>CAMWVO010000143.1 GCA_947177695.1 uncultured Clostridia bacterium | reverse complement strand
TTATTAAGCTGAGAGGAGCGTCCTTTATGAAATGTCCGTTTTGCGGTTTCGATGATACCAAGGTCGTGGACTCCCGTCCCGTTGACGGGAAAAAACGCCGCAGACGCGAATGTACAAACTGCGGAAAAAGATTTACCACTTATGAATCCGTGGAAATGCCCGTGCTGCTGGTTCTGAAAAAAGACGACTCCATCGAGCTTTTCGACAGGAACAAGCTGATAAAGGGTCTTTCGACTGCGGTGAAAAAGCGTCCCGTGTCGGCAGAGGATCTGAACAGGATCGTGGATACTGTGGAAAGCTATTACGCAAACACCATGCAGACCCAGATCACTTCCGCGGAGATCGGCGATATCGTCCTGCGGGAGCTTAAAAAGATTGATCAGGTGGCATATGTGCGCTTCGCCTCGGTAAACAAGGACTTCAACGATGTGGAAAGCTTCATAAACGTTATCTCCGAGCTGAAAAAGGGCTGACGAAAGGGACGCGGAACATGGCAAAAGTCAGAACGGCGCTTGAATATATCCTTAAATCGGGAATAGTGTTTGCACTGCTGTATTTTACTTTTATTGAATTTTTATCTGTGCTGTCCGATTTGTTTTTCGGTCTTGTCCTTGGTCTTGGCTTTTTCGGTCTGGCGCTGTGGGCGGCTGCTCTGCTGGGAATAATATTCCTGCTTTCAAAATTTCCGAAAAGGGATACGTCGGGCGAGGGCGTTTTCAGGCGGCACTTTATGCGTCCGATAATAATTGCCGCAGGTACGGGAGTTATGTTTATACTGTACTTTATAGCCATGCCTCTCAGTGAGGTCGAAGAAACCGCGTCTATAACACGGGACATCTCCAACGCCGAGGCGCTTTTTCAGTACAGAATGTCAACATATCACATGAGCGGTATCAAGGGTGTTGACGCGATACACAGCCTTATTATAGTTGATTATGACGAGCCTAAGGTGTCGTTCCTGATTGACGAATATGATGACTATGAGGTGTTCAGGCTCAAAAGCGGCGCGCATACCTGCGGCGGAAACGTTCAGACCGTGATAGAGCTTCCCGCTCCCGCTTCAAAACTTATTACATATTACCCTGACAGCGACTATCCCGATAATCCCGACAGTCTCAGCCACCGCACCTGTGCTGTCGAACTCATTATGGAGGACGGGTCGGTTTACTCGCTATCCGACATAAAGCAAAGGGACACCGATTTTCCCGGCTGGGTCGGGCTTGATCCATACGAGGACTTTGCATTTGTGGAGGATAAAAATTATTCGGTTTCTCACAAAGACTGACATAACCCATTTGCATAGATTTTGAAGAGCCTTTTGTTAAATATGCACAAATTTTAAAAATATTATTGATATTTTTAGGGGAATAATGTATAATTAATAAAATGGACTTATTTTGAGGGGAGTGATATCCATTTGAAAGACGAAAAAAAGCAGCGTGTCCTTTTTGTACGGATCGCATTCATATGTATGACCCTTGCATTTGCTTCTTTGGCGGCTATAGCTTTTCTGCCGACGCTCAGAAGCGTTTTTCTGACCGTTGCCGCGGTCTCTGTGGCAGGCTCCGCCGTCAGCTCCGGTATCATTTTCAAAGCAATGCTCAGACGTATTGAAAGCACCGAAAAACTTATCGAAAAAGCTGACGGATACGCTGAAATAAGATATGACAAGAAAAACGAGGTCGCTTATATTCTGGGAAAATTCACGGAAGTCACGGGTATTGAGGTGCCCGACCCGGTTATGGACGATACCGATTACAAAAAGCTTGTGCTGGAAATGATATCATACCCGTCGGCATCGTCGGGCGCGGACGTTTACATGGCTGCCCGTCCCGAAAGCTGGATAAGGGTACATACCTGCGAGGACGATGATTTCGAGTACACAATGATCTCCGACGTATCGGAGCTGATATCCTGCCAAAATATCATAAAAAGTCTCAAATACTACGACAGCGAAACCGGAGTACTGTGCCGCGACGCATTTCTTTCCAAGGTACGGTCGGTATCCGATTCCCGCGCGGGAACGGTGGGACTGATAAATCTGCTGATAAGCGGTGTGGATAAGCTTTCGTCATTTAAGGGAACTGCCGCCGCCGACAGGGTCGTTGCAAAGGCTGCCGCTTTCATTAAGAAATTTGAAAATCCTCACAACATTTTTGCGGGCAGAAATGCCACAAACGAATTTTGTGTCCTTATCACCGATACCTACGACGAGGGCTGCCGCAAGTATGCGGATAAGCTGTATTCGGGACTCAAGGAGACGATTGCCGAATCCGAGGGAAGCGAGTATATACTGGTATACTGCGGTTACGCGGTGTTTGACGGCGAGGAAAGAGACGCGGGCACGATGATGTCTGCGGTGGATTACGCCGCTTTCGAGGCGAAATCCTCTTCGGCTCAGGCTCCGGTCGGATTCGACAGAGCGAACTACGTTCTGCGCGCATACGATTTCAAGAAGATACAGGTATTCAAGCGTGTCATCAGCGAAAGTCTTGTCAATTACTATTTCCAGCCGATAGTCGATGCGCACACCGGCGCAATATACGCCTACGAGGCTCTTATGAGACCGCAGGAAACAGACGGCATAAAGCTTTCTCCCCTCGATGTGGTGGAGATCGCAGGCGAACAGGGTCTTTCCCCTGTTGTTGAATATCTGACCCTTTCAAAGACCATTTCTTACCTGTTTGAAAACCGCGGGCTTTTCGGCAGCAAAAAGCTGTTCGTTAATACTATCCCCAACTGCTGTATCACCGATGAGGAGTACAACGAAATTTACGGCGCTTACGGCGATGTGTTCGGAAATCTGGTAATAGAGATCACAGAGGGAATGCAGATCACTCCGAAAAGTCTGGAGCTCATACGCGAAAGGTACGGCAGCAAGGGCGCTCTCGTGGCTATGGACGACTACGGAACGGGCTATGCCAACGAATCCACGCTTATTTCAATGAAGCCGGAGCTCATCAAGATAGACCGCTCGCTTATTATGAACATTAACGATGACGCTCAGAAGCAGCACCTTGTTTCCAACATGATCGACTTTGCACACAATCACAATATAAAGGCTCTTGCCGAGGGCGTGGAGACTAAGGAAGAGCTTGAAGTGCTCATTACATTCGGCATAGACCTTATCCAGGGCTACTACACAAGCAAGCCGAACCCTTCGCTCCTGCTGGAGATACCGTCCGAAATAAAGGAAGAGATCCTTGGAATAAATCTTAAAAATGTGGGCTACACAAAGAAATCCTACGTTCTCAGTTCCGAAGAGCCGCAGGATATTGCCGCCCTTGCGGTCGAGGGCTACACGGACATCATTATCGAGTCGGAAAATGTTTTCCTTACGGGAAGCACCTCTCACTCGGTAAGCATGAGAATAAGCTGTCCCGACGACTATAAGGGTACAGTAAATATCATCGGCGTGAACGTTTTCGGTCTGGAGGCTCCTGCGATCACGCTCGGCAAAAACTGCGACGTTACGCTCTGCGTATGCGGAAAGAACCATCTGTCATACGAGGGTATACGCGTTCCCGCTTCAAGCAGCCTGCTGATAACGGGCGGAGGTCAGCTTAATGTTGAGATCAACAACACAAACGGCGTTATCATAGGCGGCGATCACTTGCAGGACTTCGGTTCGATAACCGTTGATATCAGCGGCAGCCTGAACATTACCTCCCAGTCGGGAAATTTTGCCGCTATAGGCGGCGGTTTCGGCGGAGAAAATTCCGCAATAAACATTGTGGGAGGACTTATTACTGCGGAGCTTAAGGGTACGACCGTTATAGGTATCGGCGCGTTCTCGGGAAGCGTTGACGTTAAACTTAAAGACTGCAATATCGACATAGACTCGCAGGGACAGAACGTTGTGTCTATCGGTTCAAAGAGCGGAAAGCTGAATCTCGAAAGCAATTCTGTCATCGCAGTCTCCAGTTCGGGAGACAACTGCTGCTGCATAGGTACTCTCGAAAACGGCAGCGGCTCTATGGTATTCAACGGCGGAAGCTACGACCTGTCTGCACGTTCTAAAAACAGCGTTGCCATAGGAGCTGTAAACGGAAGCGTTGATGTTAATATCAATTCGGGCGAGTACAATATCTTCTCTGAGGGAAACAGCGCGACAGGCGTCGGCGACTGCTTCGGTTCGGGAAATGTTACGATCTCGGAAGGCGCTTTCAAAATGCATATCGCCGCTTCTGCGGAGGTCTCCGTGGGTTCGGCAAAGGGAAAGGCCGTTATCAGGGGCGGCAGCTTTATCAGCGACAGCCGCGAAAAGATAAGCGCGGTAAGCCCATACGGAGCGCCCCTTGAGGAAGTCCGCAGAGAATGCTCCGACAGCTTCTCCGAGGAGATTTCCTTCGGCGGGCATGAGTATACCTACACTGCTTCTCCGTTCAGAGACGACAGCTTTGTGGGCGTGTATCTGCCTGTTGGCTACGAAACAAAAAAAGGCTGAGCCTTTATTCATGCCGCCGTCCGTAGTGATGGCGGCATAATTTTGCTCCCGAGACGGAAATTTAGTTTTAACAAAAAACTTGCACGAAAGGCTGAGCCTTTACCCTTGCCGCCGTCTTACAGTGAGTAACCGTACTGTTCTCCGAGACGAGAGACAGCTTTGAAACAAAATTTGCACGAAAAGGCTGAGCCTTTTTGCTTGCCGCCGTCCGTAGTGATGGCAGCATAATTTTGTTCCAGAGACGGAAATTTAGTTTTAACAAAAAACTTGCACGAAAGGCTGAGCCTTTACTGAACCGAACAATGACAAAAAACTATTTAAAAAACATGATATTTTTTGAAATAAAAACAGAGCGCTCAATATCGAACGCTCTGTTTTTGCAAATGTTGCCCCGGTGGAGGTTATTTTATATAATATAGGGCTTTATAAATAAATGACAAAATTGGAATTTAAAAAATTGTCGATTTGATTTTTTGCCCTATAATATATAGCAGTATTTACAGAATGGATTTAAAACTATTCCTCCTTAATGTTTGCATTTATTTCTTTTAAAATCTCAACAACTTCTATATCTCCGTCTACAAGCACTTCTGTTATTGGCTCATGACCGTCTTCATTCTGACCGTTTAACCAATATATTTCTGCCAGTCTGAGATTTTCTTCCTCGGAAATCGTTCCGTCAAAGCATTTATAAGCGTCACCATAATAGCAATTTCCGTTGACTTCTATCTTTGCAACACAGTAAGTAGGACGTCCGATGCGGGCAAAATATTCACCCCACCGTTCAGCTTCCTCATATGTTTGGGAAACATACAATGAAGCCATGCGGGACGGATACTGGGGATACTTTTCCTTTCGTACCTTTTCCAATGCCAGCTCACGAAGAGCAACATCGACATTATGGCTCAATTCTATCCCTTTGTACTTTTCGGGGTTTTTGTAAATATCCTCAACCGTACTCATTTCTGCATACACACGGTCATGCACGCCGTTAGGGTGTTTCTCGTCCAATACAAAGTGCTGCCCAACTTGCTTGGGTCTGTCTGAAACAACATGATAAAATATCATAATAAATCCTCCTGAATTAAATAAATTTTAATCAACAAAATTTAAATGAAACATTTTTATCACCTCCGCATTAAATAAATTTTAATCAATAAAATCTGAATTAAACATTGTTCTCACCTCCTATAAAAGTGTCTGACGAGTATGAAATTAACCTAAATCGAAAATCAGAAATTGCTTTCTGAAACTGTAAAGCTATTCAAATAATTCTCCTGCCGTATCTTTGTAATACTCCGCCTGTGCCGACCATAGCTTGCTGTAATTG
>CAMWVO010000142.1 GCA_947177695.1 uncultured Clostridia bacterium | reverse complement strand
TTGAGGTTTACTTAAATCCGGACCCGCAGAACGCACAGTATGAGGTATGGATACCGGTAACAAAGAAAAGGGGATAAGGAGGTACTTATGGACGAGAAATTTAATATGTTTATGGAAACGGTTGATGAGCGTTTCCGCGGCTTTGTAAACCAAATCAACGAGTATCTGACGGAAAACGGCTGCAAGTGTGATATAAAACTGCAAAAGAGCGGCTATGTTGTGTCCTATGTGTTAAACAGCAGCAAAAGGACTCTGGCAACGTTTATATCCCGAAAAACAGGAATGAAGCTCCGCATTTACCCCGAACATATACAGGAATATCAGAGTTTTCTCTATACGCTCCCCGAAAAGGTAAAAAAGGAAATCAAGAAAGCGTCCGTCTGCAAACGGCTTGTCAATCCCGATGACTGTAATCCGAAATGTGTAATGGGATATACCTTTGCGCTGGACGGCGAGCAGTATCAGAAATGCCGTTACATGGCGTTTCAGCCTGCATTGAGTGAGGAAAACGATCCGTACATAAAGCAGTTTTTAGAGAATGAACTGCGGGCGGGTGCCGTTCATGAGTAAGCGGGCTGTTATTGCATAGCGGACGCACTGCCATATTATCAACACTTTATCATATAAAGTCATATCGAAAAAAAGAAAATAGATTTCGTGCAATGTCGATATAGAAGCTTTCTATCGTCTCGGGAATAAAAATTGTCGCATCACTACAGACGGCGGCAAGGATAAAGGCTCAGCCTTTAGGGTGGTAGCGATATAGAAGTTTTTCAAAAATATCATTAAACAGACAAATACAGCGGATTATAGAAACAGGAATCAAAAAAATAATTGATTCCTGTTTTATTTTTTAAGAGTGACAACTACTGTCTATCTCTATGAGTTATAATAAAATCAGAAAGGCAAAGGGAGGAAAGTAAAATGTCCGAAAATTTTGTGCAATGTCTATACAGAAGCTTGTTCACGTCTCGGAAACAAAACTATGCCACCATCACTATAGACGGCGGCAAGCATAAAGGCTCAACCTTTTATTTGTTGACTTCCTTTTTGTCGGTGCGGTTCAGCAGATAGTCCACCGAGACGCCGAAAAAGTCGGCAAGCCGCACAAGTACCTCGGTAGGGATATCGTGTCCCCCCGATTCGTAGTAGCTGTAGGTGCGCTGGCTTATAAACAGAACCTTGGCTAAGTCCGTCTGGGTCAGATCCATGTCCTCCCGCAGATCTCTTATTCGTCTGTACTGCATAGCATCATTCCCTCCTAATATAGAATATTTTACATTAGAACGAAATATTCTATTGACAAATAGAATAAAACGTGCTATACTATACATACATTTTTTCAGAAAGGAAGTTTTTTAAATGAGATTTAAAAAACCTATAGCCACCATTTTGGCGGCTGCAATGATGCTTTCTTCATTGCCTATGCTTGCGTTTGCGGACGAAGAAGTGGAGCCTGTGCCTGTACCTGTGCCTGTTCGTGACGTTTGTGAGGATGAAAGTCATACAAGTACAGTTATGGTAGTAGCTTCCGGTAATGCAAGCAGACATGAAGTGCATTGTGCTGATTGCGACAAATTGAAAGGAGACGGAAGCGAGGATCACAATAGAGAAGCAAGCGAAAACTCACCTGTAAGCCAGAATGCGAGTGGACACACAATGAAGTGTACACACTGCACGATAACTTGGACAGAGCCTCACGATACTGACGGAGTTGACGGCGAATGCTCAGTATGCGGATATGATGATGCTTTAGCTCCTGCAGTTCCTGTAGGCCCTGCTGATTGTGACCACGATAATACACATATGATAGTAGCTACGGGTAATGCCAGTAAGCATGAGGAATATTGTGATACTTGTTATTCAAAGCGAAGTGAACACTATAGAGAAGCAAGCGACGACTCACCTGTAAGCCAAAACGCGAACGGACACACAATGAAGTGTGACTACTGCGATATAACTTGGACAGAACCTCACGATACCGACGGAACTGACGGAGCTTGCTCGGTATGCGGATACGGCGCAGATGAGTCTGACCCTTCTGAACCTGCGAAGCCTGTAGAGCCCGTTGATCCTGATGATTGTGAACACAAGAATACACAAACAATAGTTGCTACGGGCAATGCGAGTAAGCATGAAGAATATTGTGTTAAATGCAATTCAAAGCAGAGTGAACACGACAGAGAAGCAAGCGACGGCTTTGTAAGCAAAAACGAAAAGGGACACACAGTGAAGTGTAAGCACTGCGATTTAACTTGGGTTGTATCTCACGATACTGACGGAGCTGACGGAGCTTGCTCGGTATGCGGATATAAACCTGAGCCTGTTGAACCTAAGCCTGTTGAGCCTGCAGTACCTGTTGATTGTAACCACAAAAATACACATACGATAGTAGCTACGGGTTATGCAAGTAAGCATGAGGAATATTGCAATACTTGTAATTCAAAGCTAAGCGAACACAATAGAGAAGTAAACGATGAAGTACCTGTAAGCAACGGAAAAAGCGGACATACAGTAAAGTGCAGATACTGCAGTATAACCTGGTCAGAACCTCATACTTACAGAGATAACGGTACTTGCTTATTATGCGGTGAAATGCATGAACACGTATACAGCAACGTATGGGAACCGTTTACCGATCTCCATCACGCTAAACGCTGCACGATTGTGGGTTGTAAATATATAATTGCCGAATATCATATTGACAGCAACAAAGACGGAGCGTGCGATGTTTGCGGTAGCACCAATATGAAAAATCAGACCGGCGGCTCTTCCTCCGCGAATACGCCAACAATAATTACAGATCCAACAGTAACTGCAACGCCTGCAATAATCACAGCGGCAACTACTACTTCTAAATTTGCTTCAACACCAAAAGAGATAAGGAACTAAAACAAGTCCAACATTACCGTTAATGCGGCTGAAACTAAGGTCACACCCGCTATGATGACCGCGTTTACCAAAAACAAGAAAGCTAAGACTTTGACCCTTGACTACGGAACTAAGATGAAGGTTGTTGTAAGCAAGAGCGACGTTAAGGACGCTGCTAAGGCTGACCTGGACTTCTCGGTGACCGGAAAGAATTTCATCTCCTCTAAGTCTATAAATAAAAACAAGACCCTTTCAAAGGCTGAAAAGGTAGTTCAGATGAAATTTGTAAACGACGGCAAAATCAAGGGTATTGAAAAGGTTACAATTAACAGACGTGTAGGTAAAAGCTATGCCGGTCAGAAAGCTGTAGTTTATGAATATACTGACGGCAAGCTGGTCAAGATCGCAACCGTCAAGGTCAACAAAAACGGATATGTAAGCTTCAAGACAGATCACCTCGGCAAGTTTGTTATTGCAGTATACTAATCTATACTATAAACAGATACCATTACATAAAAAATCATATAGCGGATGCATTCAATTTGTGCGTCCGCTGTATTTGTTTATTTAATTTATTCTGAAAATGAAAGGCGTTAGCATATGAATAAGAAGCACAAAAGCAAAAAGGAAAAACGGCTTATATATCCGATGATCCCCGTAATAGGTCTTACAATTTTTATGATAATTTCCCCCCTTCTGGCTTTTTCTGTAAAAATACCGATAACGGGTGAAACAACATTTTATTTGCCGGGTAGAGTTTGGGAGGATTACTGTTTGGCATCGAGAGAAATTCTGACATTTTCGACAGGAGCGGCGTTCCTTTTATTCTTTCTTGGAGAACGGGTATACCCTGATAAACCGTTGAAAGCTCCCCTGCTGCACAGTAAATATATACGCCTGCCGCTTATTTTTCTGGGTGTCTACGTGCTGTGGTCAATAATTTCCTCGGTTATCTCCAAATACTCTTATGTCAGCATGATAGGATTTCCTGCTGAGCCGGAAGGACTTTGGTCGGTATTTGGCTGTGCGCTGCTGTTTATAGCAGCATTTAACTATATGTCTTATCTGGAAACCGAAAAAGCGCAGAAATTCATATCCTTTATGATTTTCGGAGCAACGGCAATAATTGTATTTATGTCGGTAATTGAGTGGTTTGTTCCGATGACAACCTTATTTTTCGATTATGAACCCCCTGATAAGAGATTAGCATTGCTCTTTGGCAACTCCATTAACTGCGGTGTTGTTTGCGCCATTTTATTTTCTGCCGGAACAGTTTTATGTTTTTTTGAAGAAAGACGCTTAATGCTTGCAGCAAAAATTGCCCTCACCGTACTTATATTTCTCTGTGTTCTTCGCTCTCGGTCGAGCGCCGCTCTGTATTCGTCGCTCATTGCCGCAGCAGCAGGAAGCTTGACAGTATTTATCAGATGCAAAGGGAAAATACTTAATTTTCTTATAACAACTGCCGCCGTTGCAGTTTGCGCAGGAGTGTATCAACTTGCGCAGACAGGAGGTGTTACTGATATACTCAACAACACCGGCGCTTATGATCCGTCGAACAGCTTTATGCTGACAGATATTAAAGCGGAAGGAAATCGTCTTTTTTTAACCAATGGAAGCGGGACTTTGGAGTTGATCCTTAATGACGGCAATTTGTCTTTCGAAAAAGACGGCAAAGAAACAAGCTTTGTACAGACGGAGGACGGTTGGGCTGCCGCCCTTGATGAAGAATACAGTATGGTCAGCGTTATTCTTTCTGACGAATTGCTGTCGCTTGATTTGGGGTATTCATATCCTATATATTTTGAAATAACGGGGGACGTGTTCCAATATATCGGTTTGAACGGCTACATAGAGGAAATGTCCGATAAACCGCCTTTTCCGGAATTTTCTGATTATTACCGTCTTGGAACGGGCAGAGTATATATTTGGCTCAACACCGTTTCGATGTTAAAGGATTGTTTGTTTAAAGGTTATGGCGCAGGAGAGTATGTTTTCCACTATCCCCACGCCGATATTGTAGGTTCGCTGAATACACACGGAGTTGTACCGTTGATCACACCCAAACCGCATTGTATGTATTTACAGATATTTACTTCCTATGGATTTCCTGCACTTGTGGCTTTTATATGCTTTGCTGCACTAATTCTCAAAAGAGGGATAACTGCGCCCATACCTAATGGAGAAGAGTCCATTATAGCACTGTGTGCGGGAATGATATGCTTTTTGATTTCGGGTGTGGCAAATGACCCAAACAGCACTTTCGGTATATGGTTCTGGGTTATGGCAGGAGCGGCGGAAGCACTTTACGAAAAAAATATTAGCCGTTGTAACCGCAACGACAACAATAATACTTATTTTTTGCACAATTTACATAGTAATATTGTTGTTCATAATAAATAACAACATATAAAGGGAGTACAGAGGAAAAGTCTGTCCCTCGGAGAGCGCCGGTACTTATGATATTGACCTAAATGGGCAATGTCATAAGTACTATGGCTTACTTACGGCAAAGTTCGTAAGTAAATCCGCAGCTCCGCTGCTAAAATGGTTTTCATATGGTCGCAAGCCATAGAAAGTGTACGTACACTTTCACCCTGTAAAGTGCATATACCCTTACATTTTAGGCTATGCCTAAGACCGCTCTTTGAATATGTGTTAAATCCTATCGTGTAATTATGGTAGGATTTTTATTCACTATAGTGAACACATCATATAAGGGAGTGCAGGGGGAAAGCCTGCCACACAGACTATTTCCGCAGAAATAGTTATAGTGTGTTAGAACTATTTCATAGTGTTCTTGCGACGGTAAACTGCACTCAACAGCTAATATTAACATTCTGTAAACTTATTTCTGAAAGCTTGACAAAATTCAGTATAATGAATATAATATTATTTATAATTCACAATATACCTTATAG
>CAMWVO010000141.1 GCA_947177695.1 uncultured Clostridia bacterium | reverse complement strand
CAATAAGTATAAAACGCTTTACCTAACCTTATTCAGCTTTTCACGAACTTTTTTGATTCGCTCATAAATTGAAGTTTTGGAAACATGTAAGATTTCCGAAATGTCTTTTACAGAGTAACCCCGCACTCTCATCAGAATAATCTGCAAAGTCTTTTCACTTGCTTTCTTCAGAATTTTGTACATAGCAGGATTTTCAACCTCGTCCAAAAGCTGCTCCACGGAGGTAACCTCCCTCTGACTTTTGTCCTCAATAATTTCCTCGTAGAAATCGCCCACGTCGTATAGTCTTTTGTAGAACCTGTCATCGGAGTTGTATGCTATTCTGTCAAAGTCGTGAAGTTCAGCAATAATGTTTTCGTCAACACCTAATGAACGCCACTCTTTTTCTTCTGCTTCCTTTTTTCTGCGCCATATCCAGTACGATTTTAAACTATTGTATACCATTTTTATTCCTCCAAAATATTTTTTTAGTCTTGAAAAAAACATTTTGGAGCGGTGGGGAACGGCAGCCTGCAAAAAGAAAAATCGCAAACGCATAGTTGCATTTACGATTTGAATAAATATGTTGAATTTTGTCAATTGAATTTGCGAACGAATTCCTTATTTCAGCATTAATTTTTTTGATGAACTACTATTTTGATATACAATGTAAAAATATTCTCGCAAACTAAAATCCTCCAAACTTCAAAAACAAAGTTGGAGGATTTTTATGGCATAGAAATTTCACCCGCCAAACTGTTCGTTTTTTTATTTGGTGGATTGAAATTTTTTATTCAGCTTCTCTAAGCCTTTCAACAAGTGATTTTTTGCCGAGTATATTCAGAATTATTCCCGAGATTATCACAGGAACAGCCACTACAAGAACTGCATATCCAAGCATATACCAAATCGGGAAATGATAATGCAGATATGTTGCGACGTCTTCGTGAAGAAACCATATCAGAAAGTACCCTGCCGCCGTGCCGAAAATAGCGGTTATCACAATATTTTTGACGGCAAGTATAAGTCCTTCGCCGATTATCATTTTTTTGAGCTGACCGCCGCTCATTCCTATTGAGCAAAGCATTGCAAACTCGTGTTTTCGTGCCATTGTGTTGGACACAAGTGTGTTTATCAGATTTATAAGCGCAAAGCCGATTATAAACGCCGACAGTCCCCATACCATATATTGCAGAGAAGCGTAGTTTTTCTCGTCTTGCTTAAAATAGTCAGTGAATTTTTCCATTGAAAGATAAGGACTTTCATCAGCGCATTTTTCAAGAAATTCCTTTACAGCCGTGTCGGTCTTATAATCTTCAACCGAAATAATAAGTCCGTCGCTGAAATCATATCCCTCCGGAACCATAGCTTTTAAAAGCTCCTTCGGAATAAAAAACCAATCGTAATTAAGACCTAACAGCTTCGCCATTTCGTCCTGATCTGTATAAATCTTGTCAACACTACCAGCCACTGTAAAATAATCCTCATGATAATTATTGCCGTCATACCATCTGAATTTTACCTTGTCGCCGATATTAAATTTCCAGCCGTATATCCTCTGTGCAACGTTGTTATGGTTAATTATTATTTCTTTATTTTGTACCATTCTGTCATAATCAAAAGCTTCGTTTCCATTTTTGTATTGCTCAAGAATATAGGTGCTGTCTCTGTCAAATGGCATAACAGAACTGTCTGATTGGTAATTGTTGTACTCAAACGTCAAATTAAAGCGTTCCAAGCAGGTTACTTTTTTCACACCCTCTAAAGCGACAATATCATTTATGAGTTTTTTTGAGAACGGCTTAATAAGCTGAATGTCCGTAATTCCGTGTTCGGCGGTCTGTACCGCATTGCTTGAAATATCAAGAGTATAATCTCCCAAAGCAAATTTATCCTGTCGTGAATATTCCTCACGATTGTAGGAAGCAAGCAGCGTTCCGCCCATAATAAAAAGCACCCCGCCAATTCCGAGAGAAATTGCTGTCATAGCTGACTTTTTCCTGTTGCTGTCTGTGCTTATTTTTGCAAGACCGAATGGTGTAAGCTTTCTCTTGCCATGCTTTTTGTAATTTGCCGCTCCGCCGTTATCATTCATTTTTGCCGCTTCTATGGGAGAAGCCGCTGCTGCAATTTTTGCCGGTTTATTTACCGAAAACATGACCGTGAGAGTATTTGCGATAACAGTTATGCCACAGACCTTTAAGGTGTTTGGAAAATAAAAGCCTTTGGGAGCAAGAAAATATGCAAACGCCGTGCCGATTAAAAGACCGATAAAAATTCCTGCCGTGCTAAGAAAAATCCCCTCATACCGAACAGACTTTTTTATTTGCTTTGAAGTCATTCCGATAGTGCGGAGCTGCCCGAATTGGCGTATCCTGCCTGTCACCGAAATATAGAAAATGCTGTAAATTACAAATATGCTTACAAACAAAATTGTCGTGCTAATTATGACGACAGTAAGCATTTCATTCGCTGTGATATTTAATATTCTTTTCGCAAACGAGCTGTTTTCCCTGATTTGATGTCTTGGTATTCCGTACTGTTCACCCATACTTTGTATTTCGCTTAAAAAGGTTTGTTTGTCCATTTTTTTTGCTTCTGTTATCCTTACTGCGGCAGTATATCCTATGTTTTTCAGTTCAGCGCCATTTTCGGCGTATTCCTCCGAAAGCATTATAACAAAACTGCTTTCGGACTCAGCGTCCGTTAAGCCTGTGACCGTGTATGTTTCGGTATTTCCGTCCAGCCATGTTACAGAAAATCCCTCGCCGATAACAGGCTCTTTTCCTATTTTCTTCATATATGCCTTTGAAACAGCAGCTTCGTTCATTTTTTCGGGGTATCTGCCCTCGGTTATCTGCGAACGGGCATATTTGATAATCGCTCCGTCCTCTGAACAATACGAGGCGCATATCATGTAATTTCCGACCTCCATTGAATTTCCTGTCTTATATAATACCATGTCCTCGGTGCGTTCATCACTTTTAAGATTTTCAATTTGCTCCCTGCTTATGTCCCTGTATACTACTTGCGGCTGGGTGGCAAGCGCTCTCTCCTCGTGTTTGTCATAGGCGGCATAAAATCCCGCCAGTCCCGAAATAAGGGCGGCAGAGAGCGCGACGGTGATTATTATAAAAATATTGCGCATTTTTCCCGATTTAAGGCTTCGCATTGTAAGTCTGCGGATAATTCCTCCGTTATTATTTTTCAGCATTTTCAAACACCTCGCTCCACAATTCTGCCGTCCTCAATACGGACAATTCTGTCAGCAAGCTGTGCAATTTCAAGGTTGTGGGTTATCATCACAAGAGTCTGTCCGTAGCTTTCGGCAGTTTGCTTCAGAAGTCCCAAAACCTCTTGACCCGTTTTGCTGTCGAGATTTCCCGTAGGCTCGTCCGCAAGGATTATTGCAGGCTTAAAAGCAATAGCCCTTGCAATGGCG
Source organism: uncultured Clostridia bacterium (assembly GCA_947177695.1). Taxonomy (GTDB): domain Bacteria; phylum Bacillota; class Clostridia; order Oscillospirales; family Ruminococcaceae; genus RGIG8773. The sequence goes on along the minus strand of CAMWVO010000141.1, from coordinate 2,419 downwards.
GCGCGCTGCTGCTGTCCTCCCGAAAGATTATTGGGAAAGCAGTCAAGCTTATTTTCAAGATGAAGCATTTTCACAACGCCGTCTATAAATTTCTTGTCGGGCTTGTTTCCGTCCAGCTCTATCGGCAGGACGATATTTTCATACACATTCAGCATTGGCACAAGGTTGTAGTTCTGAAAAACAAATCCTATCTGCCTGCGGCGGAAAACCGTAAGCTCATCGGGGGACATTCCTGCAATTTCTTTTCCGTCAATTTTAACGCTGCCCGAGGTTGGATTATCAAGTCCGCCCATCATATTCAAAAGCGTGGATTTTCCGCTTCCAGACGTTCCGACAACAGCCACGAATTCACCTTGCTCCACGGAAAAATCAACGCCGTCCAGAGCCTTTACGAGACTGTCGCCGCTGCCGTAATATTTTTTTAATTTTTCGGTTTTAAGTACGTTCATTTTAATTTCTCCTTTGAAATTATTTTGTAATTTCAGTATAGACCGCAAATGTCTCAAAAACCTCTCAATTGTGTGAAAATTTACGGAAAATAAAACAGGGGACTGCCGCAAAACAGTCCTCTGGTTACTCTAATGGAATATTTACAATAAATTCCGAGCCGTGGGGAGGTTCAGATTTTACAATTATAAATCCGCCCTGACCTGAAATAATATTGCGGGAAAGAAACAGTCCGATACCAAGCCCATCAATATTTTTTACGGCTTCGGAGCGGTAAAATCTTCCGAAAATTTTCGCCTGCTCCGTTTCGGGAATTCCCGCGCCGCTGTCCTTTATTTTTATCTGCGCATAAAAATCGTTTATGTCCGCGGATACGGTTACAGAACCATTTTCGGGAGTGTACTTCACTGCGTTGTCCAAAATATTGAACACCGCCTCCGACGTCCACTTTTTGTCGCAGAACGCAAAAATATTTTCGGGACAATTTACCTGCACCGTAATATTTTTATTTTCTGTGGCAGGTACTGTCTGCACAAGACTTTCCCCGATAATTTCGGCGGCAGAAATTTTTTCTTTTTTAAAGGAAATTATCCCTGTTTCAAGCCGTGACATTTTCACTAACGCCTGCATTAAAAATTCCAGCTTTTCCGTTTGGGCAAGGGACAGCTCCATAAATTCACGGCGTTTTTCCTCGTCCATATCACGCCGCGATAAAATTTGCATATACATTTTTAAATTTGCCGCAGGAGTTTTCACCTGATGAGAAATGTCAGAAATAAGGGACTGCATTTTCTCCTTGTCCCGCTTGGATTGCTCTGTCTTGCCGTTCAGTATTTCGTATAAGCGTTTCAGACGAACGTTGATTTTTCCGTCCACAGTATCCTCGGTAATTTTAAAATCGGGAGAATTTTCAGCTATCATATCATCTAAAATACAGATTAATTCTTCCGAAGACGCAGAAATTTTTCTGCGGAAATAAATAATCGTACAAATCAGTATTACTGCAAAAAATAAAATTATAGCGGAAATTATTAATATATATTTCATTGCTTTTCACCGTTCCACACGTAACCTATGCCGTAAACCGTTTTAATATATTTGTGATTATCGTCTTCGATTTTTCCTCGGATACGATTTATGTTCACGGTCAAAGTATGCTCGTCAACGAAATTTCCCTTGCCGTCCCAAAGCTTTTCAAGGAGTATCTGTCGCGTCAGAACGCTGCCTTTGCTTTTTATAAAAATGTTTAAAAGCTTGTATTCTGTCGGTGTAAAGGAAATATTTTTACCTCCTGCAGAAGCTGTAAGCTTTGTAAAATCAACAGTAAGAAAACCGTCGGAATAAACATCACCCAAGACTTCGTTACGTCTTAAAACAGCAGAAATTCTTTTTCTTAAAACAGGCAGGGAAAATGGCTTCGTGATATAGTCGTCCGCACCGCTGCTGAAACCGTTCAGTTCATCAGCTTCAAGGTCTCGGCAGGTGAGAAATATCACAGGAATGTTCTTTTTATTTTTTATTTCACGGCACAGTTCAAAGCCCTCAGTGTCGGGAAGATTAACGTCCATTAAAGCAATATCCGCACTATCAAGACGTTCAAGAGCAGTCTTGCCGTTTTTCGCTGTAACAACGCTGTAGCCCTCGGCGGCAAGGTCAAATTCAAGACCGCTGCGCAAAGCATTGTTGTCCTCAATTATAAGTATTGTAAACATATTAACACCACTTTCATTTTAATTATATCATGTAATTTTTTATATGTCAAATTTTAGTTTGATATAAGATTTATTATAATACATAGCTATATAAAAACAAAGTGCTACCTTTTGTATGTAGCACTTTTTATCGTAATATAGCTGCTTTGGGTGGTGTGTCCATATGAGATGATTACAGTCGTTGTTGGCGTGGAATGCCCTAAAAAGCTTTGAACGGTCTTAACGTCAATTCCGTTGGAAATCAGCACCGTAGTGTAGAA
>CAMWVO010000140.1 GCA_947177695.1 uncultured Clostridia bacterium | reverse complement strand
GTATCCGAAAAAAGCTGAGCCTTTACCCCTGCCGACGTCTATGGCATGAGGACGTACTGTTCTCCCGAAACGGGAGACAGCTTTGACATAAGAAACACACGAAAGGCTGAGCCTTTATCCTTGCCGCCATACTTTGATAGTAGGGATAAATCTCTGCCGAGACGAAAAATACTTCTGTATCGCTATTCGTCTAATACTCAGCCCTTTAAATTTTCATAGTAAAGCTTCATGGTTTGGGCGTCCTCGGTCTGAGTTCCTGCGCTTTCGCATATGAACGTGGGGGAAAGTCCCCGCTCCCAGACAAGCTCCATAAGCGGCTCGAAATCGGGACCGAACCCGCCGTTATTCTCAAAGGTAAGGTGACGCTTTTCTCCGCCTTTGTCCGTGTATTCTATTTTGGAAAAGTGGGAATGGAAAATTTCCGCACGCTCTCTTCCGAGTTTGTTTTCGATAGTATCGAGTATCTCCGCAAATTCGGCTTTGCCCTTTATCGCCCCGAATGTGCGGGCGTTAAGGTGTCCGAAATCAATGCAGGGGATAAAGCTGTCGTCAACGCGGCATATCTCCATGACCTCGTTAAGGTCGCCAAGCTGGTTTATCTTGCCCATTGTTTCGGGACAGCAGCGGATGTTCTCCAGACCGTTTGCGATAAGAGCCTCCCGCGCTTTTTTCATGGTAGCCTTTGCAAGCTCCAGAGCTTCTTCGCGGGTCATTTTGGAGCAGGAGCCGCTGTGAATGACTATCCTGTCGCCGCCCATAGCCTTTACCGCCTGCGCGGACTGCAAAATATAGTTTATGGAATTGTCCCGCTTTTCCTCCTCCACGCTTGACAGGGAAATGAAGTACGGCGCGTGGACAGAAACTGTTATGTTTTTTTCCGCAAGGGCATTTCCTATCTCCGCAGCGGTCGCTTCGCTTACGCGGACGCCCTGACCGCACTGGTACTCAAAGTGGTCGAGACCGAATTTTTCAAGATATTCTCCAAGCTGAACGGATTTTTTGTAACCCATAGTCTTAAAGCTTTCCGCAGTTCCTGCGGGACCGAATTTTGCGCTCATTCCTTTTCCTCCGATTCTGACATCTCAATGAATTTCCCGCTTGCCTTGTCGAAAGCCCAGTGCTCATCGTCAAACCAGCGGTTCATAAATTTGGTGTATTCTTCAATTACCTGCGACGAATATTCCGAGCCGAGTATTTTGTCAATTGAATTTATCGTGTACTCAAACCAGAATTTGCGGGAATCGTACTTTACTCCGTAAATGTAATTTTTATTCTTAACAGTTTTTGATACGGCTCTTGTGCGTTTTACAAGCGGCGGTTTAAGTGTAAACATATCTTTTAGATAGGACTTCCATTCCTCCGAAAGCTTTTCCCTGTTTTCACACTCGCGCCGCATACCGTAGCTTCTGAAAATATCTTTCAGAAGAAAAAATCGCATACCCGCCTCATCTCCCGAGTACAGCTTTTCGGCATTGCCTCTTTCCGAATAAACGTAATAAAATCCAACATAACGGCAGTATCCCGCACTATGTTCAAATGATTTTTCCGAAACCATTGTATCAACGTGTGACCGCATAAAGCTTTCGGAAATGTCCGCTTTTTCGCAGTCCTCGTAAATCTGTTTTTTCAGTGAAATCCACTCCGCCTGTTCCTCTTCGTCCATTTTATAGCCGAATAATTGTTTTGCGTCCATTTTTGCTCTCCTCAGTCAAACCTGTTGAACCGCTTAGGCAAAAGCGGCTTTTCCACAGCGCGCTTAAACCTGAACGGCAGACTTGTTTCAAACTCAATTGGGTACACAAAAACAGAACGTATCCCCGCAAGATTTGCGCCTAAAATGTCCGTGAATATCTGGTCGCCCACAGCGGCTATGCGGTTTTTGGGTATGCCCTCGGCACGAAGCTCCGCTATCGCCTGTTTAAAACCTTTCGGAAGCGGCTTTGCTCCGTTGGGGACAAAGTGCAGTCCCAGTATTTCCGCAAAGGGGGTTACGCGCTCGGCTTTGTTGTTGCTTACGATAAGAAGTTTTATCCCCACGGACTTCATGCCCTCCACCCACTCGGCTATACCCTCCGCGGGGGTAGGATTGTTGTGGGTGGTGAGAGTGTTGTCCACGTCAAGAATAAGAGCCTTTATCCCACGCTTTTTCAGCGCGGCAGGGGTTATCTCCGTTATGGAGCGCAGAGCGTATGTCGGTCTGAAAATTGCCATAAAAATTTCCTTTCGGATAAATTTAATAAGTAACAGCGCCGCGTCTCACGGCTTCCTCAATAAGCTTTGGCTGTATCAAAGGATACGTCCATTTTTCGGGCAGACCGTCAAGCAGGCATATGCTTTCTATTTCGCTGTGCAGTTCGTTTTCAAAGGAAAAAATATCCGCAGAAAACAGCATACCGAAGGTTTCCTGTCCGTCAAAATTGTCCTCGGCGGTTACGGAATATACGCATATCGGTTCGAGCTTAAAATCCACCGCGCCTGTTTCTTCATAAAGCTCACGCCGTGCGGTCTCGCCGATCGTTTCGCCGACCTCTCTGTGACCGCCGGGGATTTCAAGCGTATCGCGCTGTCTGTGCTTGCAGAACACCAGTTTGCCGTTATGGCTTGAAATTATTACCGCAAATTTTAACAGATCGTCATTTACCTTGTCGTAAAATTTTACTTCCATATTATTCTCCTTTTTTCTTCGGACAGTTACGCGCACTGTAATTGTTTTGCGGTACGAACTGTCCGCACAGAAAAAACTAAACATTTAAGATCATGCGTACGATCCATATCGCCGCCAGATGCGCGGGATAAAAAGCATAGAAAAAGTATTTGTTGACCTTGATCTTGCTGTTTGTACGCAGGAAAATAAGCGGCGCGGAAAGCAGGGAAAATACCGTCCAGTCAATGCACAGACCGCTGAGCATAAGGCTTTTCGGGTCTTCGGGATATCCGTTCCAAAGCGCGGGAATGTAGTACAGACAGAACAGCACCGCGCCGATCGCGGGACGGTTTCTGCATATGTAAAAGATAAGCATAAGAATAACGCCCGTCATCCCATAGTCAAAATTAAAAACGGACAGCAGTAAAAGCGCGGGGATAAACAGCCACCACTTCCGCCCCTTAACGCCCGCCATGGCGATAAGGCTTACAAACAGCGTGAAGTAGATGTTCATGTTCATCCATTCCTCGCGCCAGTCTTGGGGGTGGAACGCCATGATGTAGAGCGGCTGGCTTACCAAAGCGAAAATTCCCAGACGGGTGAGATATTTTTTTATGCTGCTCGTATAGAGCAGTCCCACAGTGAGGCAGTATGCAAAAATGGGGAAAGCAAGCCGTCCCGCCCAGCGGAATACAGGCATATCGGGGAAAAACGCGGTGCCAACGTGGTCAATGAGCATGGAAATAATTGCAATGAGCTTCAAAAGATTTGTGTCAAGATTTGTTTTGAGACGAGGCTGGTCTGTAGGTATTTCGTCCGGCGTTGTAATAATGTGCCAAATTTTTGATTCGGTAATTTTACTCATAATTGATCTCCTTTATATATTATATTTCATATATTATTATAAATGATAACAATTACAAATATTTTACCATGAAATTAAAACATTATCAAATGTTGTTGACTATATAAAACGCCGGACTAAATCAATCAAGCCTTATCTTTTGCCCTCTGCTTGGCGCGGAGAGTGTTGTCCAGAATTCTTTTCCTGATACGGATACTCTGGGGAGTAACTTCAAGAAGCTCGTCGTCGGCAATAAATTCAAGGCTGTCCTCCAGCGAAAGACGTCTGGGGGGGACAAGTCTCAGAGCGTCGTCCGAGCCGCTTGCACGGGTATTTGTAAGGTGCTTTTTCTTGCAGACGTTTACCACAAGATCTTCTGTTTTGGGGGACGCGCCTACGATCATTCCCTCGTAAACGGGAGTTCCCGCGCCGATGAAAAGCGAGCCGCGCTCCTGTGCATTGAAAAGTCCGTAAGTGACCGCCTCGCCCGTCTCAAAGGAAACGAGAGAGCCTGTGTTTCGTCTGGGGATATCTCCCTTAAAGGGCTGGTAGCTGTCGAAAACGGAGCTGATAACGCCCTCACCCTTTGTGTCGGTAAGGAACTCGGACTTATAGCCGAAAAGTCCGCGGGAGGGTATGAGAAATTCAAGTCTCATACGGCTTCCCGACGGGTGCATGGACTGCAATTCCGCCTTTCGTGTGCCAAGCTTTTCCATTACCGCGCCCACAAAATCTTCGGGAACATCTATAACAAGCCGCTCTATGGGTTCGCAGCGAGTTCCGTCAATGTCCTTATAGAGTACTCTCGGAGTGGAAACCGAAAGCTCGTAGCCCTCGCGGCGCATATTCTCGATAAGTATGGAAAGATGCATTTCGCCCCGTCCCGCAACGCGGAAGCTGTCGGTGTTTTCGGTCTCGTTCACGCGGAGGGAAACGTCCCTTAGTATCTCCTTGAAAAGTCTTTCGCGGAGCTGGCGGGAGGTAACGAATTTGCCCTCTCTGCCTGCAAAGGGACTGTCGTTTACCGAAAAGGTCATTTCAACCGTAGGCTCGGAAATTTTTACAAATGGTATGGGCTCGTAGCTTGACTGGTCGCAAAGGGTGTCGCCGATAGTGATATTTTCAATGCCCGATATCCACACGATATCGCCCACCTTGGCTTCCTCGGCGGGAACTCTGTTAAGCCCCTCGATCTGATAAAGGGTGACCACCTTGCTGTTGAACGGCTTGCGGTTTTCGTGGAAGTCTCCCACCGTAACAGGCTGATTTACCTTGATAGTGCCGCGCTCCACTCTGCCTATGCCTATGCGTCCCACATAGTCGTTGTAGTCGATGCAGGAAACGAGCATCTGCATGGGAGAATCCTCGTCTCCCTCGGGAGCGGGAATATGGTTGAGGATAGTCTCGAACAGCGGAACAAGGTCTGTGCCCTCCTCGTACTGGCTGAGGGAAGCAGTTCCCGCGCGTCCCGAACAGAACAGAACGGGACTTTCAAGCTGATCGTCGCTTGCGTCAAGATCAAGGAGAAGCTCCAGAACTTCGTCGCCGATCTCGTCAAGACGAGCGTCGGGGCGGTCTATCTTGTTTACCACAACGATTATTTTCAGACCCATTTCCAGCGCTTTCTGCAAAACAAAGCGGGTCTGGGGCATACAGCCCTCGGCAGCGTCCACAAGCAGGACAACGCCGTCCACCATTTTAAGTACGCGCTCAACCTCGCCGCCGAAATCCGCGTGACCCGGTGTGTCGATAATATTGATCTTAACGCCGTTGTACATTACGGACGTATTCTTCGCAAGGATAGTGATACCTCTTTCACGTTCCAGGTCGTTGGAGTCCATAACTCTTTCGGCAACGGTCTGATTTTCTCTGAACGCGCCTCCCTGTTTCAGCATTTCGTCCACAAGCGTGGTTTTGCCGTGGTCAACGTGAGCGATAATAGCGATGTTTCTTAAATCTTCTCTTACCATAAAAATTTCCTTTCCAAATCCTGTTTATTTGTTTAGTTTTTTAAAATTTTTGATGTAAAATGTCCACAAAAATTGTATACCTATACTATATATTTTAACATTGCCGTGAAAAAATATTAATTGCGACAAATCGCCCCTAACTTAAAAAAGCCCCGCGGCAGACCGCTGTTACCGGTCTTGCAGCAAGGTTTTTCAAAAAATTACGTCCTGCAAAAACAGGACGTGGTTTTGGTGGAAGAGGGTGGATTCGAACCACCGAAGCCGAAGCAACAGATTTACAGTCTGCCCCCTTTGGCCACTCGGGAACTCTTCCATAGGAAGCTTGAGGCAGAAAACAAAATGTTCCAACCTCAAAACTACATAAAAATGGAGCTGGTGGACGGACTCGAACCCCCGACCTGCTGATTACAAATCAG
>CAMWVO010000139.1 GCA_947177695.1 uncultured Clostridia bacterium | reverse complement strand
TTCCGAAACGGGAGTAATTCTCGATATTGAGTAAAAGTCTATGCCTGTAATAAGTCTTTCCAACAAGTTTGTTTTCAAGAACTACGAGCAGCTTCTGTCCAATCTTATCGTTATCAGCTCCGACTCTATACTGAACAACGGCTACACAAGCCAGACCTATCTTAACAACGGTAACTATTTCATTTCCATAGTTAATAAAATTTCCGGCAAGGAAAACGGTATTGACATTATCGACAAGGACCTTTCGGGAAAGACCTATCAGGCTACCGAAGCGCAGCTGTCGGCAATGAGGGTATTGTTCATGTTTATCGTTCCCGGAGCGGCGGCTGTTGTGGGAATAGTTGTATGGCTCAGGAGGAGACATAAGTAATGAAGAAAAATATCAGGCTGATAATAATTATCTGCGTTATTGCGGCTGTTCTGGCGGGAGCGGTATTAGTGCTTATGAAAACCGCTCCGCAGGACGAGGAGCAGGAGGATACCGCAGAGGAGGTAACAACTCTGCTGCTGTACGACAAGGCTCCCAACGATATCGCAAAGCTTACAATTGAAAACGAGAGCGGCACATACGAGGTAGTCCGTGTGGGCGAGGGCGACGGCGCAAAGTGGACGGTCATGGAAATCGCCGACCTCCCGCTCAGCGGAAGCGTTATGACAAGGCTTCTGGACAATTCCGCCAGCCTTACCGCACAGCAGACCGTTTCCGAAGCCCCCGAGGATATTTCAATATACGGTCTGGACGCTCCCTCGGCGACCTTTACGGCGGAGTTTTCCGACAGCGCAAAAACCGTTAAAAAGCTTCTTATCGGCAACCTTACCCCCGAGGAGACAAAGCGGTACGTTATGATTGATGGCGACCCCAAGGTCTATACCGTGTTCAATACGGCGCTGAACTGCTTTTTGCAGGACAAGTACGCTCTTATAAACAAGACTGTGTTCAGCGCGCAAATGGCTGCAAGCGCGGAGGATACTACCGACTACACAAGAATAAACAAGCTTACCGTAAGCCGTGCAGACATTGACTACGACATCGTTATCGAGTACGACGTCCGTCTTGACGATGACAGCAGCATGGTTGGAAACTCATCGACATATGTTATGAGCGAGCCTGTTTTCCGCGACCTTAACCCCGAAACCTCTTCGGGCGTGACCGAGGGGATATTCGGTCTTACCGCAAGCGACTTTGCCGTACTCAATCCCAACGAGGAGGACTTGGCTGCAAGCGGTCTGAACGAGCCTGCTGCCGAGGTAACTGCCGAGGTTAACGGCGGAAGCAGTCTGCATTTCAAGATAGGAAACGAGTTCATTAACGAGGAGGGCAAAAAGGACGGCAGATACGTTCTTGTGGACGGAATAAATATCATCTATATTTTTTCCGAAAGCAGCCTGCCGTGGTTGACCGTGAAGCCGCTGGATATCGTTACCACAATGTATACCAGCAATTATGTGTACGACCTTGATATGCTTAACATCACCTGTGACGGAAAGGAAAGAAAATTCAGCATCACAGGCGGTTCTGACGATTTTGCCGTAACTCTCAACGGCGCGGCTGTGGACGGAGACGCGTTCAAGAACCTCTATCAGTTTATCCTGCGCGCTCCCAGCAGCGAGCTTTATTTCGAGGACGTTTCCGCAGAACCGTCGCTTACGGTTGAGATCGTTACGAGAGACGGCGGGGGAGACCTGATAGAATTTATCCCCGACGGAAACAGGCGGGCGGTTGTCCGTCTTAACGGCAGACCCGAATATATCTGTCAGCAGTCCTACGTTGACAGATTTATCAAAAATCTTGAGCTTTTTGAAAACGGCGAGGAGATCGTTCTGAACTGGTGACAGCATTCGGGCAAATCCGGACACGTATAAAGGCACAGCCTCAATGCAGATTTTGATATAGAGATAACTTTCGTCTCGGAAACAAAATTTGTTGTTATTACTATATACGGCGGCAAGGGTAAAGGCTCAGCCTCAATGCAGACTTTGATACAGAGATAACTTCCGTCTCGGAAACAAAATTTGTTGCCATTACTATAGACGGCGGCAAGGGTAAAGGCTCAGCCTTTTCGACGTGCTTTTTACCGCGGAAGATGTATAATATTAAGGCTGCTGTGTAAAAGCGGATCGCGTACAATTATTCGGTGTTTTTTGTGCGTAATCAACTAAAAACAGCGGAAGAATTTTGCAGGTTTTTTATGAAATTCTGTTGAAATTGTGAAAATAATATGTTATAATTATTTACAAGAATAATACTTTATTCTCATATTGATACGGAACCGAAACGCTTGCATTGACCGACGAGAAAAGGAGGAAACGCAATGGCAGAAAATAAAGCTGTTCAGGCAAACGAGGAATCCGCCAAGGAGAATAATTTTCTCCGCTATAAGGGATACCCTCTTGTAAGAAACAAGGACGAGATATATTACGGAAATATGAACGACGAATATGTTATCTGGATGCAGATAACCGAAAAGACAAAGATCGGCGACCTTGACGTTGCAAGCAGGGTCAAGATCTACAAAATGGCTACGGACGAGAAACTTTCTCCCATGGAGGCTATCAAAAAGCAGAGCGAAAAAAGCAGTCTCTACGAGGCTTTGGACATTGCTTACGCATGGCTTTCGAGAAAATAAGCGCGCAAAATCAGACGGTTTTTGCCGCTATGCAAAAATCACAGGATTTCATGTGAAATTCTGTGATTTTTTTTACAAATTCCTGTGAATTAATAAATTGTTATTGATTTATCAATAATTTGCACATTAATAATTATTTACAATTTGATATAATATTTATGATAAAATAGCGGAGAAGTTTTTCAGAATTTCTTTCAAATTTGAGCTTTGTTTATTTTGCTGCAAATTCGGCAGGGCGGGTTGTCCGGGATTTTTCCGGAAAACGCAATGCTCGGAAAGGGATGGTCATAAAATGGAAAATAACGGCGTTGTTGCACTGGTCTCATGCGGAACAGACAGTAATTACAACAATTCGTTTGTGCAAAGCTTTGCCGATAAATGCACTGAGCTTGGTCTGCGCGTGCTTTGGTTTCAGTCTCTGTCAAATAAATACGACGGCGACGCCTATGACCTCGGTGAAATAAATATTTTTAATCTGATAAATTTTGATAAGATCGACGCGCTTGTGCTTATGTCAATCACGCTGGTGGATAGAGGCTCTGTAAAGGAGGAGCTTGTTGCAAAAGCAAAGGAACACGGCGTTCCGGTAGTTTCCATAGATGAAGATATAGATTCCGCTTACTCGATCTCTCAGGGATATGAGGAAGCTCTGGAGGATGTTATACGCCACGTTATCACCGAACACGGAGCTAAAAATATAAAGTTTCTCGCTGCAATGAAGGGAAACGATGTTTCTGACGCAAGGGAAGAGGTCTTCCGCAATGTTATGGCAGAGTACGGTCTTGAAGTGAACGAGGACAGCGTTGATTACGGATATTTCTGGTGGGCGGGAGCCAGCGATGCTGTGCAGAGACACTACGATAAATTTCATTCTATGCCTGAAGCATTTATCTGTGCCAACGATTCGATGGCTGTGGGCGTATGCTCAAAGCTGAACGAGCTTGGATATCTTGTTCCCGATGACGTTATTGTTACCGGAATAGACGGTATCCCGGAGGGCAATACTCATTTCCCGTCCATAACTACTCTTATGAGAGATATGCCGGGTGCTGCCGGAGTTGCCGCTCAGCGTATTTTGCAGATCATTAAGGGTGAGATACCTCCCGTCGGCAGCGAGACCATAGCCGGAACAATACTGTACCGCGAATCCTGCGGCTGCGAGGCTGCAAGACTTACTACAGAGGATAATAAAATAAAGCGTGAGCTTTACGGTGAGATTGATCTGTGGAACGGATTTTCCGACCGCGTCGTTCTGATGTCAGAGGCGGCAACGGGAGGCTATACCTTTGATGAGACCCTTGAAAAAATCAAGCCTTTCCTCAAAGACCTGTGGACAAAGGAATGCTGGCTGTGTATCTGCGACGATTTCGTGACGGGTGTTGAAAGTCTGGAGGATGTTTACCTGTCCTATGATACATATCGTAAAACCGGATACAGTGAAAGGATACAGTATGTCCTGCACGGCGTTAATGACGAGTGTTACGATTTTCTTGAGCCTTTCAGCACCGCGGAGATGCTTCCCGATTTTGATAAGCTCATGGAAAAATATGACAATTTTTTGTTTATGCCGCTTCATTTTCAGGACAGAACCATCGGCTATGTGGCATTTGAATTTAAATTTGTTGACAGAAACTACCATTTGCTCCATACCCTGATAACAAACATCAGCAGAGTGCTTGAAAACGCGCGTATCCAGTCCGAGCTTAAAACGGTGGTGGGCAGGCTGGAGGATATGTACATACGGGATTCCATGACAAATCTGTACAACCGCCGCGGCTTTTACCAGTTCACCCCGAAGCTGTACGAAAAATGCGTTGCAGAGAGTATAGGCTTTATGATCGTTTCGGTGGATCTTGACAATCTGAAAGGAATAAACGATACCTACGGTCATCATGAGGGAGACAACGCGATCACAACGATCGCAAAGGCTTTAAAAGCGGCGGCCGGTGAAAACGATATCGTTGCCCGTTTTGGCGGAGATGAGTATATCGCTTCTGGTATATGCCTGTCCGATGATTATGCCGAGAATTTCCTTAATCGTTTCAAGTCGTATCTGGACGAATACAACGCTTCCTCGGGCAAGCCATACCTTATTGAGGCAAGCTGCGGCACCTGTTCTCTTTCACCCGCTTCGGAGAAATCCATCGACGAATTTATCAAATCGGCAGATGAGCTTATGTATGCTCAGAAAGCCATTCACCGTAAGCACCGCGGTTATTCCAGAGACAGAATGTAAATATTTTCAGCGGGGACGGAGAACGTTCCCGCTTTTCGTATGCATAAAAATCCCCCTGCCTTACGTTTGCAAAGCAGGGGGATTTCCCCATTCCCACCCTCCGACGGACGGCGTACGGTGGTAAAAATAATTGATTAGAATGCGTATGTAACTATGCTGAGCGTTATAAAACCTGTGCGATACGCTCCGTTCCGCATAATCAGATGCTCTGAAAACGTCAGGCTCGTTTACGCCCTCTTCCGTCGGCGCGCCGTTTTCGTCACAAAGGACGGCTAAATCAAAGCAAGTCGGCAGACCAGTTAAGCTCCTGAATTTTAACGTTGAGCTTTCGTATTTCCTCGGAAATCTCGTCGGAGCTTTTTTGCAGTTCTCTGACGTTTACCGTGCTGACCACGCGTATCTCCTTGTTTGAGTAGCGGTCGATCTTCGCGCTTGATGCGGAAAGAAAATTCCGCAGTATCGAGCTTTTCAGCGAAAGAGTGTCCTTGGCAGCGATCATTTCGGTGAGGGTTTTTCCCTCGTACAGGGTCTTGCTGTTGGTGAGGTTTATGCGGGATATCAAGTCCTCAAGCTGTTTTGTGAGACGGTCAAGCTCTTCGAGCAGCTCCGAGGGGTCTTCCGCGGGACTGTCGCCCTCTTGCACCTTGGCGTTTGCGGCAAGGCGTTCGCTTAACTGGGACAGGCGTTTTGCGGTATCCGCGCGGAGATTTAAGGCTTCCGCAAGCTTCATTGTAATGCACTCCTTTTCGGGTCTTGTTGGTTTACTATAAATAGTATAACATTGCAAAAGGGAAAAGTCAATATTTCGGTTAAGGGATAAATTTTGATTTACCAGACTAACTATCGTAGCACTTCGGCGGCAAAGCCGCCGACTAAAGCTGGTCGAGCTGAGCCCAGCTCGCAGAAGTCCAGAGGGCAGAGCCCTTTGGTCGCGCTCCGCAGAGCGCGAAATCCCCTCCTGCGCCCGCAGGCGCATATCGTTCAAAACGGTGAAAGGGGTGAGAAATGCGAGAGC
>CAMWVO010000138.1 GCA_947177695.1 uncultured Clostridia bacterium | reverse complement strand
ATTCCTCACCCCTTTCACCGTTTTGAACGATATGCGCCTGCGGGCGCGGGGAGGGAATTTCGCCGTCTGCGGACGGCGACCAAAGGGCTCCGCCCTCTGGACTTCTGCCGCCTTTGAAAAGGCGGGCGAAACTTTTCCATAGGCGGCTTCGCCGCCTAAGCGTCCCGACAGTTCATGCGCTAAATCAAAGTTTATCCGTAAAAACTGCGCCGACCGGACTTTAGATAGTCCGATCGGCGCAAACAGCAAATCAATAAACTCCGTCGCACTTGCGTATCGCCTTTGTGGGACACGCTTCCGCACAGGCTCCGCAGGCGGTACACTTGGAATAGTCGATACGCGCAAGGTTATTCTCCACATGAACAGCGTCGTGCTCGCACTTTTTCTCGCACAGCTTGCAGCCTATACAGCCGCTTTTGCACACGCTCCGCACGATCTTTCCGATGTCCGTGGAGGAGCAGCAGACGTCGATCTTCTTGTCGATATCACGAAGCACTATCAGCTTGTCGGGACACGCTTTTGTGCAAAGTCCGCAGCCGATACATTTGGATTTATCCACGCGTGCAAGACCGTCCCGCACGATTATTGCGTTCTGAGGACAGACTTTTGCGCAGTCCCCGAAGCCGAGACAGCCGTGTGTGCAGACCTCAGAGCCGTTGTAGAAACGGTTCGCCGCCTTGCATGACTGTACTCCGTTAAAAATGAATTTGCTTTCGGTAGCATTGCAGTCGCCGTTACAGAGCACCACAGCAACCTGCGGAGTAACGGTCATTTCGTCGATACCCATGATCTCGGAAATTTTCTTTGAGCATTCGGAACCGCCGGGCTTGCACATATTTGTGGGTACTCCGTTCTTGACGATAGCGGCGGCATAGTCCGCGCAGCCCGAAAATCCGCAGGAACCGCAGTTTACCTGCGGCAGTATCTCGTTGACCGCTTCGACCCTCTCGTCGGTTTTCACCTCGAAGATCTTCGAGCAGACGGTCAGCAGAACTCCCGCCGCCAGACCGATAGCTCCGAAAACAAGCATGGGCAGAATATATGTTGACATTTTTTAATCACCCTTTGCAATTTATTTGTAGGGACGGGGACTCCCCGCCCGCTTAGCCAAACATTCCCGAAAATCCCATAAAGCTTACCGATACTATGGAAGCGGCGATAAGCGTTGCGGGAACTCCCTTAAAGGTCTCGGGAACGTCCGCGGCGTTTACGCGGGAACGCACTCCGCTGAAGATAAGCAGGGCAAGCGTGAAGCCAAGTCCCGCTCCGAGAGAGTTTACGACAGACTGAACAAGATTGTAGCTGTTGTCGATATTGAGAATGGTAACGCCCAGCACCGCGCAGTTGGTGGTGATAAGCGGCAGGAAAACTCCCAGCGCGCTGTACAGAGAGGGGACTTTCTTTTTGAGTATCATTTCCACAAGCTGAACGAACAGCGCGATTATCAGGATAAACGCAATTGTTTTAAGGTACTCCAGTCCCATGGGAACAAGTATGAGCATATAAATCGGATATGTACAGAGCGTGGCGCAGACCATTACAAAGGTAACAGCAGCTCCCATGCCAGCCGCGCTGTCAAGCTTTTTGGATACTCCCAAAAACGGACAGATACCCATGAATTTGGACAGTACGAAGTTGTCAACAAAGATGGCGCTTAAAAGAATTACAAGCAAGCTTTTCATTGTGCGGCAGCCTCCTTTTTATCGGAATTTCCCTTGTTAAAGGTGGGACAGCTTGCCGCATTGGGACAGTTTGCACAGCCAATTTCCTGCGGCGGTTTTTTCTTTGTTATCTTGTTTACCATTGCAATTACCATGCCCAGCGTAAAGAAGCCTCCCGCGGGCATTATGAACATGGTCATGGTAACGGGCAGATGCAAGTCGAAGCCCATCCACTGACCCGTACCGATAATTTCGCGGATAGAACCCATTGTGAACAGAGAAAGGGTAAAGCCAAGTCCCATGCCCAGACCGTCAAGTATTGAGCGGAAAACGCCGTTCTTTGAAGCGAACGCCTCGGCGCGTCCCAGAATGATACAGTTTACGGTGATAAGGGACAGGAACAGTCCCAGACTGTCATAAAGAGCGGGAACGTATCCCTTTAAAATAAATTCGATAAGCGTAACAAAGCTTGCGATGACTACGATAAAGCAGGGCAGACGCACAGCTTTGGGTATAACGTTTTTCAGCAGCGATATAGCCGCGTTGGAGCAGACCAGCACAAAGGTGGTTGCAAGACCCATTCCTATGCCGTTTGAAGCCATGGTCGTTACAGCCAGCGTGGGACACATTCCCAGCAGGGTGACAAGTGTGGGGTTTTCCTTTATGATACCCTTGGTAAGCTCGTAAAGACCGCTTTTCTTTTCAGCCATTACTCGTCAGCTCCTTTCATTTCCTCCGTGTCTGTGATGGGGATCGTTTCCTCCGAGTCTATGATGGAGACAGGATTTTCCTTGTGTCCGAGCGTGGGGGCAAAATATACGTCCATGCCCATGTTCTCATATGCGGAAAGGGCAGTTCTTACGGCGGTGTACATTCCGTTTGAGGAATAGGTCGCGCCCGTTACCGCGTCAAGGGTAAAGCCGCTTGCGGAACTTCCTTCAAGCTGTTTTTCCATCTCCAGATCTTTTATCTGTGATTTTGTACCCCAAACCGCTTTCGCCTTTACGGGAGCGGCTTCCTCGGTCACGGTGTCGGAATACCGGACGCCCTTGAACTGATTCAGAAATTCGGGGTTCTGCACCTTTGTGCCAAGACCGGGGGTCTCGCCGATAGTCATTATAGAAACTCCGTTGACTGCGCCGCCGGGGGCAACGCCAATCAGAACGTGCAGTCCGCCTGTGGAGTAGCCGTCCGCGGTGATTTCAAATGCGGCGTTTTCTCCGTCCCACAGCACCGAGGTAACGCCTTCATAGGTCAGTACCGTTCCGTCGTCGTTTTTCAGCATTTCAAAGCCCTCCGCAGAGCCGTAAAGCTCGGTAAGTCCCGCGGTAAGCTTGTCGGTGATAACGCCCGTCGTGTCGGTGTAGGTAGCCTCGTATGCCGCAACAAGAAGTCCGCAGGCGATAAGGCATATCAGGGTCAGCACAAGAGGCGGCTTTATTTTTTCATTAAACATTTATGTAACTCCTTTCATTAGTCAATAGTACAAGCATTTCTTTCGGGAGATCGCCAATTAACTGCTTTAAGCAATCCCTAAAAGAATATCTGCCGGCAAGCTAAGCTTGTTTAAGCTCAGCTTGCTTTTTTCGCTCCGAAAGGAGACGCTTTTGTCAGCTTGTCGATGTAGGGTGTGAGCAGGTTCATAAGCAGTATGGAGAATGAAACTCCCTCGGGGAAGCTTCCGAAGCTTCGGATTATAAAGGTTATCAAGCCGCAGCCTATGCCGAAAACTATCTTGCCCTTTGTTGTAAGGGGAGTGGTGGCATAGTCGGTAGCCATAAAGAACGCGCCGATGAGAAGTCCGCCCGCGAGTACGCCGTACAGGGTCTCGGCAGTACTTCCCGTATAGAGCAGGGTCAGCAGCGCAAACGAGCCTATGAAAGCGATAGGCGTTGCGGGAGAGATCACTTTTGTGACGATAAGGAAAAGTCCGCCCAGAATAAGCATTGCGGCGCAGGTCTCGCCGATACAGCCGCCCGTTTCGCCCCAGAACATTTCCGAAAGCGTAAAGGGAGCCATCTTGTAGGCTGCTCCGTTTTCGGTGTAGGAAAGCCATTCCGCGGCAAGAGGGGTCGCGCTTGTTTCCGCGTCCACCGCCGCGCTGTACCAGTAGGGCTTTACCCAGCCCGACATCTGCGACGTAAATGAAAGCATAAGCACTATTCTTGCGGCAATGGCAGGGTTTGCGAAGTTCTGACCGATACCGCCGAAAAGCTGCTTAACGATAACTATTGCCACGAAGCTTCCGATGACCGCAACATAAAACGGTACTGTAGCGGGCAGGTTCATGCCGAGAAGAAGTCCCGTTACCACCGCGGAAAGATCGCCCACGGTCTGCTCCTTTTTCATAATGATACGGCACAGCGCCTCGAATAAAATGCAGGCTGCGATACATACCGCAAGCACGGCTGCCGCTCTCGGTCCGAAGAAAACGCAGCCCGCCATTGCCGAGGGGAAAAGCGCGATTATCACCAGCAGCATTATTTTTGAGGTCGACATATCCGCCGCCCGATGGGGGGACGGCGATACAAATAATCCTTTCAAATCAAATCAAGTCCTTTGTCAGAAATTAGTGTACGAAAAATGTAAATGTCAATTATGCGATTTTCGTACCCGTCCCCTTGAGGGGACATTGTAAACTTAAGAATTTTAATACAGTCACTTTAGGGGCGACTTTGCCCGCGGGGGCTCCCCGCTACTTGCGTGGTATCATTGCCTTTGCAAGCTGATTTATTTCCGCCAGCGGACGGTGCGCGGGACAAGCGTATGAACAGCAGCCGCAGTTCATGCACAGCATTACTTTCAGACGCTTCAGTTCCTCAATGTCCTCGGCTTTGTAGGCGTTCTCTATCAGCACGGGCATAAGGTTCAGCGGACAGGTGCGCACGCATCTTCCGCAGCGTATGCAGGCTGTGGTCTTGGGGGACTCGCCGTCTCTGAATGCAAGCACAGCGTTGCTGGTTTTCAGCACAGGCTGGTCGGTATCGTAAAGGCACATTCCCATCATGGGACCGCCGTACAGAACCTTTTTTGCGTCCTCCGCGCCGCAGTGTTCAAGAAGCTCCGAGACCCGTGTTCCAATGGGGACAAAATAGTTTCCCGCATTTTTTGTGACCGCGTCTCCGTCTATCGTGAGCCGTCTTTGTGTAAGCGGCATACCGTTCCGTGTGTAGCGGTAAATATGCGCCGCCGTGGAAACGTTCATTACCATAACGCCCTGATTTGAGGGAAGCTCTCCCTCGGCGATGATACGTCCCGTAGCGGAGTAGACGATGACCTTTTCCGCTCCCTGCGGATATGAGGATGGCAGGGTCACTATCTGAATGGATTTCAGATTTTCTGTCTTTTTCTTCATAAGGGCAATAGCTTCCGGCTTGTTGTCCTCGATACAGAGTTTACAGATAGGAATACCCAAATATTTCTGTACCAAAAGTATACCCTCAATAACGTCCGCAGGAGACTCCATCATCTCGCGGAAATCGCTTGTTATGTACGGCTCGCATTCGGCGGCGTTGATGACAAGCGTGTCCACAGGAGTTTTTACCGCGTCGTAGTTAAGCTTTATGTGGGTGGGGAAGCCGGCTCCGCCGAGACCCGTAAGACCGCTTTCCCTTACAGCCGCGATAAAGGATTGCTTGTCGGTTATCTCGGGGGGCTTTATGTCGGGACAGACAGTCTGCAAGCCGTCCGATTCGATAACGGCAGCCTTACAGACCGCTCCGCTTGCAAGCAGGAAATCTATAACGTCCGCAACCGTACCCGAAACGGGGGAGTGTATCGGCGCGGACATAAACGCGTCCGTATCGCCTATTTTCTGACCGACCGTAACCGAGTCTCCCTTTTTGACAAGCCATTCGCAGGGTGCGCCCATGTGCTGAGACATAGGGATCACAACGCTTTTCGGCAGCGGGAAATCGACTGTCTCGCAGTTTTTCGTACCCTTGTTATGGCTCAGGTGTACGCCGTTGAGCTTGTTCATTTATTATCCTCCTTGTATAATTTATGTAAAATTAAACGAATTGTTGTGCTATCGGCACGGAACAAACCGCATTTCAGATAAAAAAATCTCAAATTACAGTATATCACATTATAGCTGGTTTGTCAAAAGTAAAATATAGTATTTGCGTAAAATTATTTTGGACGGTAAATTTTGATTTACGCAACTAACTGTCGGGACGCTCAGGCGGCGAAGCCGCCGACTAAAGCTGGTCGAGCTGAGCCCAGCTCGCA
>CAMWVO010000137.1 GCA_947177695.1 uncultured Clostridia bacterium | reverse complement strand
CTGCTGTGGTACGATTTCGGCGCTCCAGGAAAGCCGGGAAAGCCCATCGGTCATTAATTTTCCGAGCGTGAATGGCACATTGATACAAAGGGCACAAGATCATACGTAAACACATTGAAAAAGGTATACTCTCAGGGAAACCTCCTGCCCGACTATATGACAACGCTGGAGCAGATACTGAGCGGCGTGAGGTACTGATACAAGGGGGATTTTTATATGTATATTGAAAACACAGGCGCGGCTGCAAATAATCTGTACGGAAACCGCCCGTCCAAAAAATCGGACGGAACCGTCCCCGAATTTGTTATCCCGCCGATCGGCGAACAGCAGACGGAAAGTCCCGCGGTATCGAATGGCAGCGCCGTTGATCTCGTAAGCGCAATGGAATCCATGACGGGAAAAGCCGCGGCAAACGAGCCAAGCTATTCCGTTACCGATGAGGAGGCTGAATATTTCCGCGAAAAGTACGGTGACACCTATAACGAAAGCATGGCTGACGAGTTCTACTATGAGCTTGCGGACAAGGGTATCATTTCGGAAAACGACGCGGGATATGCTTCGGGCACTTTTGTGGTGATACCAATAGAGATACTGGGTCCCGACGGGAGACCCGCCAATCTTAACGACTATATTTCCGTTCCGGGTTATGCGCCTGTCCACGTAAAAACAAGACAGACAGGCAGCAAAGTATTTATTAATGACGTAAGCCGCACAGACGAAAACGCCTACAAGCGCGAATGGGAACGCTTCAAGTCGGGATACAACAGGGAAATAATCACTTGGGAGGACGCTGTGCAGGAAAGCCTTGACTTTGAACGCTATCTGAAAGATAACTCGGACGGCAGGGATTTGCCGTCTCAATGGCACTTTGACAGGGTTTCGGAAAATCTCGAAAAGACAAAAAATGTGATTTTTCAGATTTTCGGCTGATACCCGATACGGCGATAGGAACGGAGGAACAATTCATGAACGTACAAACTGTAACCGCACCTGCAAGCAATCCGCACATAAGCTATCCCGAAAAAATTTCGCCGGACACTCCCGCGTTTACCATTCCTTGGAGCGCTGAGCAGACGACCGATACGACAGCTGTTCCCGATACGCCCGACGTTGACCCTGTAAGCGCAATGGAGTCCATGACGGGAAAAACTGCGGCAAACGAGCCGAGCTATTCCGTTACCGACGAGGAGGCGGAGTATTTCCGCGAAAAGTACGGGGACACATACGATGAAAACGCTGCCGGGGAGTTATATTATGAACTTGCGGATAAGGGCATAATATCAATAAATGATGCGAGCAGTTCTTCCGGCACTACAGCAATGATACCTTTAAGCGCAGTAAAAAGGATAGTATATTTCGGTACATATTTGCCGGGTCGTGAAAATATGAGCCCGCTTAGAAGTTTTTCCGGCCTTACTGATAACGTTGTGTATATAAAAGATATAAGCCGCAAAGATAAGGACGCATACAAATACGAATGGGAACGCTTCAAGTCGGAGTACGACCGCGAAATAGTTTCATGGAAAGACGCGGTGCAGGAAAGCATTGACTTTGAACGCTACCTGAAAGATAACTCGCACGGCAGAGATATGCCGTCCCAATGGCACTTTGACAACGTGATAGAAAATCTTGAAAAGACAAAAGAAGTTATTTTTCAAATTTTCGGAGAATAACTTCTGCAGGGGAGGAAATTGTTATGGATATTCAGCTTCAAAAAACGGTAAGCACTGACCCTCATCTGAACAAGCTGGGTCTTGACCTTAACAGCGATATGCCCGTCATAGACTTTGCGGATTTTCTGGTGGAAAGCGGAATGTTTTCCTCCAGAGAGGAGCTTTCGGAATACATAAGGAGAACAAGCATACCCTATGTTGAGGGAAGCGGGGATTTTTACCCTAACGGAAGCATACACAGCGAGACCTATGAGGAATACTGCAAAAGAATGGAGCGGAACGCGCAAAATTCCGACAGGTCGAATATTGCTGTTATAAATATTCCCGACTATGAATACTACACCGGAAACGAGGGTTATACAAGCTGCGTTCAGGGAGATCCGAGCGACCCCATGATCGCCGCCCAGAACCGTGCTGTAAACTACGGCATGAGGTATAAAAGCTCCTGCTTTGATTTTACCAATCAAAATGATTACCTTGCTCTTACAAAAAGCGCAGACTATACGGGCATGACCGCTGCGGAAAAGTACAGAGCGATCTATGAAAAATATCAGCACTGCTACGGCAGAAATTTCCTTGACGCGCTGGCAATAAACTATACGGCTCCCATGCAGAACGACCCATATACAGAGCTTTGCGAAAAGTTTGAGACCGAGATCGCAAACGTCTGCGGTCTGAGCGGAGAATATTCGGAAAGAGCGGAACAGCTTCGGCAGTTAAGGCGTGAAGCCTTGTACGGAGAGGAAGCCTCGAAAGAGAAAGTTCGTCAGATGATAACAGAAAAATATCCCCCAATGGGAGAAATAACTTTCCGCGATTTTTACAAAATGACAAACGAAATGGAAATGTGCGGAGTAGGCGGACACGTCAACAATTGGATAGGCGAAATATTCAGCAGCGTTGGCGGATACTACTCCAACGGTTCGGGAGGATACGATCTCAGGGAAAATATGATGGACACAAAGGTGACTTTCGACCATCTCAGGTTTATGCAGAAAAGCTATAACGGCAGACTTTCATCCGGTATTTCAATGCACCCCGATTTCGGTACGGTTCTGAACGAGCTTATGGCGGCGTACAGGAGCAGTTCTGCGAACGAGCGCGGCAGAAGTGCAATATCAAACTCTCTGCTGGAGGAAATGCGCAGCCGTTCTGTTGGGGTAATGTCAAACACACCCTATGCAGAAAGAAGCGAAGATAAGAGCGCACGAAGCATAAACGCTTCGGAACTGCCTGTTGCGGATTTTTCTCAAAGACAGCCTTATTCCACAGGCGACAGTAAAAAGGATTATCTTATCAGCATAGGCGGCAAGTACAGAAAATCCTGTTGGGACGACGCACACTGGACAGAGCTTGACGCTCTTACAAAAGCAGCCGACTATACGGGTATGTCCGACGCCGAAAAGTACAGGGCAATTTATGAAAAATATCAGTACTGCTTCGGCGAGAATTTTCTTGACACGGAGGCTATCGGCTTTTCCAGACCTCCCGCTTCGGAGGACGGCTATCATCTTACTGTTCTGAAGTTTTACGATGAGCTGAAAGAAAATTTCGGCAGCCGTACAAAATCAATGGAGATACGCTGCGAGGCTCTTTACGGCACGACCGATAAATACGAAGTCCGTCAGGCAATTATCGACAAATACACAGACGGCAGAAATATCACGCTGGGCAACTTTTATAAAATGGCGAACGAGATGTACGAGTGCGGCGTAGGCGGCGACATTATGAACTGGGTGGACGAGTCAATGGATTGGGTCGCCGCAAGAGAATATGGCGCGGAGACTATCTGGGAGTATCTGGATTACCTTAAAAACTGCGCTGTAGGCGTGAACGACCCAAGCACAATAAAGTATCAGCGGCTCGACCAAAACGTAAGCGGAGAATTTATCGAACAGATGAAATATTTCGCATTCACCGGCAAGGGAAAATTCGGCGATGCCATGAGCCAGATCTTAAATTCGATCGATGTGGAAACGAGTTTCTCAGTCAGCCGCAGCAGAGGCGCAATATCAAACTCTCTGCTGGAGGAAATGCGCAGCCGTTCCGTCGGGGTAAGGGCAAGCGTATAAACTGTACAAATAAAAACAGATACTGCTGTTCGTGCAAATTTTATTTTCAAACTGAACTTTCGTCTCGGCAGAGAATTACCCTTACCGTCAAAGTATGGCGGCAAGGGTAAAGGCTCAGCCTTTTGTTTTTTGTGTCAGGATCTCTTTTCCGTCAGCAGGATAGGATACCCGCTTTCATAGGGCTTGACGATATCGGGGTGGGAATCCGCGTATGCAAAAATTTTCTCCGCCAGATCGTTATCGGTAAGCTCCCCGCAAAGCTCCGCAAGCGGCTTTGCATACATGGTGGGACATATTGAAGCCATCGAAATGACCCTGTTCCCGCCGAAGTCCATAACACGGTAGGGCCATATGCGGCAGTCGAAGGGCTTGTCGTCGCCCAGACGGCAGCCTGTTTTGTGGTCGAGCATGGGACAGTAATAAAGCTCGTCCTCGGCTTCCTCCATGCGGAATATCCAGCCGTCCCCCTTTTTTACAAAGGAAACGTGGGGGAACTGCTCCGAAACACGGGCTTTCAGTCCCTCATCAAGAACGGGGGTCTCCCATATATCATATTTGTCGAATATACAGCAAATTTTGCAGGACGCGCAGTCCTCGCCCTTTAAAATGTTTTTAAGCATAAAACCTGTCCTTTCGTGTCCTTTCGGGAATATTTTTTCCGCTTTGCGGGACAATAATACCAAACGCATTTTTTTATGCGAAACGCAGAACGGAGGAATTTTTATGAATGTTTCAAAACAGCAGTACGATACTCTTGTGAAAAAAATATCGCCCAATTCCAAAAGCTGGATCGACATACCGAAAGCCTTTGTTATCGGCGGTATTATCTGCTGCATAGGTCAGGGACTTACCGACCTGTACGGACGCGCAGGCTTCGACGACAAAACAGCCGCCGCGTGGACGTCCATTACCCTTGTTTTTCTCAGCGCCCTGCTGACGGGACTGGGCTTGTACGAAAAGATCGCCAAGCACGGCGGCGCGGGAACTCTCGTACCCATAACGGGATTTGCAAACGCGGTGGCGTCTCCCGCCCTGGAGTTCAAAGCGGAGGGCTTCGTCCTCGGCGTGGGAGCGAAAATTTTCGCCATCGCGGGACCCGTTATTCTTTACGGCACAGCCGCGTCGGTGCTGTACGGACTTATCTACTATCTGTTTTTAAGATAGCTATTCATCATTTGTCCGAAAAACAAGTTACAGCCACAGCCGTGATATTATCGCGGCTGCCGTTTTCTACAGCGCGCTTTACCATGTCCGCAAGCCTTTTCGGCAGACTTTTCGGCTGAGCGAGTATGTCCTCAAACTCGCCGTTTGTAAGGTTGTCCGACAGACCGTCGCTGCACATCAGTATCACATCGCCGTGAAGCAGTCCGCCCTCGACGGGCATTATCTGGGGCTTTGGGTCATCGGAAAGACTTCCAAGCACGGGGAATATCACATTCTTTTTCGCGTGGGTACGCTTCTCCTCGCCTGTGATTATGCCCTGATCGTACAGCATCTGCACCAGCGACTGGTCGCGGGAGAGCTGTTTTATCTTCCCGCCGCGGTAACGGTACATTCTGGAGTCGCCCGAATTTATCATTACGGCGTTGCCCTTGTCGTCAACAGCGAGAGCGCAAAGGGTGGTCTGCATATTTTCGGTATTGTGGGTTATGCCGTACCGTTTGAGGGAATTATGCACAGACAGGATTTTTTTTTCGTAATCGGTCTTAGGCGACGGTTTAAGACCCGAGAGCAGCTCCAGAGCCATACGCGAAGCAACCTCACCCGAAGCCTCTCCGCCAACGCCGTCCGCAACGGCGGCTATCATCGGCGCGGAGACGTTGCTTTCCATTTCCGCCGAAGACATTACAATACGGTTTATGAGAAACGCGTCCTCGTTATTTTCGCGGACAGAGCCTTTGTCCGTGATGCCGCAGCAGTAAAACACTGAGCCGCCCTCCTTTCGTAAAAAATCGCATATGTATATTATATACCGAAATTGTCTGTTTTTCAAGGGGTAAGCGAAAATTTGTACGGGAAACGGGTTAAAAGGTAAATTTTGATTTAGTTCACGAACTGTCGGAACGCTCAGGCGGCGCAGCCGCCTATGGAAAAGTTTCGCCCGCCTTTTCAAAGGCGGCAGAAGTCCAGAGGGCGGAGCCCTTTGGTCGCGCTCCGCAGAGCGCGAAATCCT
>CAMWVO010000136.1 GCA_947177695.1 uncultured Clostridia bacterium | reverse complement strand
GAAAAGGATTTCGCCGCCTGCGGGCGGCGACCAAAGGGCTCTGCCCTTTGGAAACTCGCAGCCTTGAAAGGCTGGCGAACTTTTTTGAGTCGGCGGCTTCGCCGCCTGAGCGTTCCGACCGTTAGTCTTGTAAATCAAAATTTATCTGCCCAAATTATATCCAAATTTTAAAAACGCATATTTATTCGCACAGCTGACGTTTTCCTGCGCCGCGCATATAATATTACTGTACAAAAATGCGGAGAGGGTGACGGTTCTGGAAATTTACACGGTACAAGCGGGGGACACCGCTCTGTCTATTGCAAACCGCTTCGGCGTATCGCTTCAGCGGCTTATCTCGGACAACGGGCTTTCCGTTTCGGGACGGCTTGCGGTGGGTCAGGCGCTGCTTATTCTCCGTCCCGAAACAGTGTATACGTTCATGCGGGGAGACAGCCTTTTTTCCGTGGCGGAGACTTACGGAACAAGCGTTATGCAGCTTTACAGAAACAATCCGTTCCTTATCGGCGCAGACTATATCCCCGAGGGTACGCAGATAACGATAAGCTTTGACGACGATCCTGCGGAGGATATCCGTGTCAGCGGGTTTGTCTACAGCTACATAGACCGCAGCATTCTCGAAGCCGCCCTGCCCTATATGACCTACGTTATCGTATTCGGCTACGGCTTTAATGAGGACGGTTCTGTTATAGAAGTAAGCGACAGCGATATTATAGAATTGTCCCACCGATACGGCACGGCGGTGCTTCTCAGTCTTACCACCATAAACGAGGACGGCTCTTTCGGCTCGGGAAAGGTGGAAAGGCTGCTCACCGATCTTGATTTCCAGAACCTTGTCATTGAGGAGATGATCGGTGTCATCACACGGAAAAACGCGCAGGGAATGGATATCGACATGGAGTATATCCCGCCGCAGCTGAGGACGGAATTTGCCGCCTTTGCGGAAAACGCTGCAAGACAGCTCAATGCCGTAGGACTGGAGGTACACGTGGATCTTGCGCCCAAAACCTCCGCCGACCAGCCGGGTACACTCTACGAGGCGCACGATTACAGACTTCTTGGAAATGCCGCCGATCTTGTTTTTCTTATGACGTATGAATGGGGATACACATACGGTCCGCCGATGGCAGTAGCCCCCCTGCCGAGCGTAAGACGGGTTCTGGACT
The DNA here is from genome assembly GCA_947177695.1 of uncultured Clostridia bacterium. Lineage (GTDB taxonomy): Bacteria > Bacillota > Clostridia > Oscillospirales > Ruminococcaceae > RGIG8773. The sequence goes on along the minus strand of CAMWVO010000136.1, from coordinate 4,782 downwards.
ACGCGCTGACTGAGATACCTGCGGAGAAAATTTTCCTCGGTATTCCCAACTACGGCTACAACTGGAAGCTGCCGTACGAGAGGGGTGTTACCGCCGCCGTTACGCTGGGAAACCTTACGGCGGTAAATCTTGCGATCGGGAACGGCGCGGAGATACTTTTCGACGAACTTTCGCAAAGTCCCTATTTTTACTATACCGACTCTGAGGGCGCGGAGAGAGTGGTATGGTTTGAGGACGTCCGAAGCCTGAGAGGAAAATTTTCCTTGGTCTCGGAAAAGGATATTCTCGGCTGCGGATACTGGAATTTAATGCGTCCTTTCCCGCAGAATTTTCTGCTTCTCAACAGTATGTTCAACATTGTAAAGGTGTACGGAACTGACATCTGATACCGCCGGCAAAGTCTGCGGAAAATATCGGTATCGGTTTTACAGGATAGTGCGCAAACACGAAAAAACCGGCGGGAGCTTTTGGTCTCCCGCCGGTTTTCATTATGCAGTATTATTTGTCAAACGCAGGGTTGAACGCGTAGAAATTCTTGGAGTTAAGGTTATCCTGTGTAATGCGGAGAGCCTCTCCGAAGCGCTGGAAATGCACTATCTCGCGTTCCCGCAAAAACTTGATAGGATCGCGGACGTCCGGGTCGTCTGTGAGACGCAGGATATTTTCATATGTTGCACGGGCTTTCTGCTCTGCTGCAAGTCGGTTGGGGCAACATTTCCGTATTTTTTACTAAAAGTTCCAGAACACCTCGACCTTGTCTTCTCTGCTGTAAGGCTTTTTTGGGTGAATGACAATTTTTTCAATAAATATCCTCACCATTTCAAAGGTCAGCTCATTGCAGTCAACATAGTCCTTGATAAGGTCAAGCTTGTCCTGCGCCCTGTCCGTTTCGGCACGTATCGCTTCTACCCTGTCCTCTACCTGACTAAGCTGCTTTATCCTGTCATTCTTCTCGGCAGTAAAGGCTTCGGAAAGCTCCGCATAGGTCTCGTCGTCAACAAGTCCCTTTACCTTGTCGATATACAGATTTTTCAGATACCTTGTATTTTCCTCAATGGCAGCCTGAGTTTTCGTGTACTCGCCTTGGTAGTATTCAAGCATTTCATGGGACCTGTCACGAATAGTAGTGTATGAGGAAACCTTGTCCTCGTCCACCATTTGGGAGATAAGCTCCTTAAACTCAGAGAATACCAAACCGTATAGCTTGTCGTAGCTGATGTTTACACCCACACATTCCTCGGGAGCATAATATTTTGTCGAACACCGCAAATATCTCCTGTGCTTGTTTGCGGGTCCGCCCTTTGACATTCGCACGGCACGTCCGCATTCCGAACAGAATACTTTCTTGCTGAAAATACTTGCGCCGCTGCTTTCAAAGGTGGGCTTGACCTTTGAAGCAAGTATCTGCTGAGCAATGTCCCAAGTCTGCCTGTCGATTATAGGCTCGTGGGTATTTTCCACTCTTATCCATTCGGACTTTTCCGTAGGCTTAACGATCTTGGTTTTGTAGGAAATACTGTGAGCCTTGTTCTGAACAAGATTGCCTATGTAGGTCTCGCTTGTGAGAATATTCCCGATCATAAAGTACCGCCATAAATGGTCGTGAGTAGCGGTATAATTATTTTTGTACCGCTCACCGTGAGCAAGCTTGTAATCGGTAGGCGTATGAATATGCCGCGCATTGAGTTCTCTTGCAACGGCAGTTCTGCCCATACCCGATATGTAAAGGCTGTATATAAGCCGTACGACCTGAGCCGCTTCATCATCAATTATGAGATGACCTTTAAGCTGCGGGTCTTTCTTATATCCGTAAGGGGCAAACGCTCCGATAAAGTAACCGCTTTTGCGGCGGTTCGTAAGCACAGCCTTGATATTCTCGGACATATCCTCAAGATACCATTCGTTGATAAGACCGTTTATCTGACGTGCTTTTTTGTTGCCTTTAACAGAAGTATCGGCGTTGTCCACTACAGACACAAAGCGTACTCCCCATATGGGAAGCAGATAGTTGATATACTTCTCAACAAGCTCTATCTCTCTTGTAAAACGGCTCTGGGTCTTGCAGAGAATAACATTGAACTTTTTGCTTTCGGCGTCTCTGAGCATACGATTGAACTCGGGTCTGTTCCTGTCGCTTCCCGTAAAATCGTCGTCGCTGTATATGTCGTATACCGTCCAGCCCTTGTCAAGGCAATACCGCGTCAGAAGCTCCTTTTGATTGACAATGCTGTTGCTGTCGTCATTTTCATTGGTCTTGAACCTATCTTCTTCCGAAAGACGGCAATATATAGCCGCGCTGTACTGCGTATTTTCTGTTTCCATTATAATTCCTCCCGATAGGATAATAAGGAAACAGCTATCCATATAATATAGTATATCATATTGGACAGCTGTTGTAAATAGATCAGGTAAACTTTTTACCCTCCATTATTGAGATATATTCTGCCCACAGCCTGTTGAATATATCTCCGCGGTTATCAGGCTCTGTTTTGAAATGACTTATCAGCATAGAAAAATCCTCCTTTCTCAAAATTATGCTTCAGATAAGGATAATATAACCTTGGTTTATTATCATCATGAGAATATATAAGTGACACTAAATAAAATACGCATATAGCTATATAACCGTCATAATTCAGCGGCTGCGCTGTATTGTACGCTGTTTTTCACGTTCAATATCCCGTTCCTTTTCACGCTGACGCTTCTTTTCATTGCGTTTCTGTATCTCGCGCTTTCTGTCACCTGCAATAGTTCTTTCGCCTCTCTTTTCTTTTGGGAAATCAATCTGGCTCCTTGTATAAAAGACATCTGTAAATATTCGTATATAAAAATTGTCTGTGGCTCTTAGCAGAAAAGCATATGCTGCTTTTCCGCTGAACCTACTGGAATGCTTTAATTAGCATTTTCCGTGGTGTCATCAAGTGGTAACAACTGTCTTCAATAGGCTCAAAATTTTCGTTGTACTGAAAGCTTAAAATAGCCTTTGTTATGACATAGGCTATTGTCAGGGACAGCAGTATTGTATCGAAGACTTTCTTTTTGGACATAACAGACCTCCTCCTTTCTTACATATTGAAAATATATAATCGAAAAAAGGGCGAATACGAAAAAGGTCAGGACACAAAGTCCTGACCTGTATGTATCTAGATATTTTCTAACTTAAACGAAAAGTGGTAGTATATAACAATTATATTCTATTCCTTAAAAATGCGTAAATACTTATTTATAAGGAATGAATTAATTTTTTCAGATTTTCTAATGTACCGTAATATGGGATTATGCTCGTATCTACGGTATTTTTGACCATAATTCGTTTTATTATATTATCCTTTATTGTAATTTTTCGGAACTTGTAAAGCCTATTTAGTAAGGAGGGCAGAATTATGAGCAGATACAAGATTATACAGACTGCATACAACCATCAGAAAAATAAGAATATGCCTATCTAGAAACTGGATACCAATGCCATGACCGTTACGCATTTCAACGCTGACACGCTTACCGAAGAACACAAGACTTACAACACCGATTACATCAGGTATCACCTTCATTATTCAGATAGCAAGCATCCTGACAGGCTTCGCAGGCTCGTTAATGAGGGTAAGATTATCGAATACCTTGATAACCTCAAAATGAAAGTCGGTGCAGCTATCTCCCATCAGGTGGAGCGTTGGAAAAAGTCCGATGCCGAATGTCAAACTGTTGTCCTCAGTGGCGATACCCAAAAACAGATTGGACTTGAAAACTGTCTTATTGGTATGGAGAGAGATAGTGTTTGATTGTATGATTTGTATTTGATTTTGAACGGCTGTACTTTCTAGTGCAGCCGTTTTTTGGAATTATTTTTTTATTAAATCGGGGTTATTACATTTTATCTTATTAATTTTTTGGGTTCTTTGAGCAGTATACTTTTTTGTTGATCCGTCAAGTTTTCTTATATTCTTTTCTAAAATATCGTTTATTTCAGATGCTTTGAAAAAATATGATTTGTTATTATTCTTATCTTCGTCAAAACATTTTAAATAAGCATCACAAAGAATAGAGATGCACTTAAAATATTCACGATCAGTTATTTTCAGTTGTTCTGAAGCTGTTTTGCTTTCCTCTAATTTCTGAATAGATTCTTTAATTTGGTTATGCGAATACAAATACTGTCCATACATCCACAATAATGCAGCATATGACTTCGTAGTTTGAATTCCAGAGTATTGATCTACTACTTTAATCACATAAGTGGTATCTTGATAAGCCTTTATAATTTCTTCAGAATAATCTCTACGTAATGCAGGGTAATTTTCAATAAGCTGAAGAATTCTTGCTTTCTGATACTTAATAAAAGGATGTGCTGTTATACTTTCAGACTCTCTACAATTTTGAAGAAAACTATCTATTGCTTCATCAACACTCATTAAACTTGCTGATTCACATTTCCTTTTAACCTCTCCATAAATTTGGTACATTTTGGCGGCATTTATTTTGTCTGCATCAGAAATTATATCCCAATCTGACATTATTTTACTTAATTCAGGTCGATTTTGTCTATCAGATTCCATTTGATTTAAAGAACGTGTTACCTCATTTTGACGCTCAACTATTTCTCTTGAAAGTCTCTCATATTCAACAGAATCAGGTAAAAATTTGTTTATTATGTATTTTTCAGCAAAATTGTTGATGTAATATTTGCTTCCCCTTTTTTCTAGGATCAAATAATTGGTCAATATATTTACAACAGCTTGAACTTGAGGATAAATACCTTTCGTTAATATACATAATGTTGTAATA
>CAMWVO010000135.1 GCA_947177695.1 uncultured Clostridia bacterium | reverse complement strand
CAGTTTTACTGCATTATCCGTTTTTGTCACCTTAGAGATGATTCTCGTCAGCGTAAAATTTATAATTCGCTAAGCCTCGTTGTACAGAGTATGCAGCGAGGATCTGTTTTTGAGATGATATTTGTCAAGGGGGCTATAAAATTGTATGAAATCTATATTTATGTATTTTTACCGTTTACCTCTGACGGAAGCTTTAGGTCATGATTTCCTCGCAGTTGATCGTGTTTAATTGCGTCAATAACATCTCTCCTTTCGATTTCAAATGATGATATTTATCTTAACATATCCGCTCCCAAAAAGTAAATATGGAATGGATTTTCGCAAAAAACGTTAAAATCCATTCCATACAAAATTTCATATTGATTTTTCTTGCAGATAATGCTAAAATGTACATGGGGAAGTGAATAGAATGATTGACAAAAACAGGATATACTTAAGATCAGTATACCGCTGTGTCAATGCAGTTCTTGAACTGGCTGACGGAGTATGGGAGAACGATTTGACACGGTTTTTTAGGCACTTGGTTATGAAAAAAACGTGTAAGAAGATTTAAAAATTAAAGCAATAAACCTGTTTAATTCGGTATTGCCAATAAATATGTCATAAACTGATTGAGAGAATGGCGGTGATCAACATGAAATATAAAATAGCAATCTGCGATGATGAGCAGAATCAAATTGAATACATCTCATCCGTAGTATCAGCATGGGGCAAACAGAATAGCTGCGCTTGCGACATCAACATATTCAATTCCGCCGAAGCTTTTTTATTTGAATATGAGGATAATAAGGCATATGATATTCTTCTGCTTGATGTTGAAATGAAGAGCATTACGGGCATTGAACTGGCTAAGCGAATACGCAAAGACAACAACCGATCGGAAATCATTTTTATTACTTCACATTTTGAATTTGTCGGTGAAGGATATGAGGTGGACGCTCTTCACTATCTGATTAAGCCGATTGACGAGAATAAACTTATGCAAGTGCTGAATAAAGCCGCGGATAAATTGTCGCTGGAACCGCCGTTTGTCGTGATCTCCTGCGAGGGTGAGACAATCAAACTTTATGAATCGGACATCCTCTATGTTGAAGCATTTCTGCATTACATTGTCATTCACGCGAAAGATAAAGAGTACAGGATCAAGGAACGCATCTCTGCATTTGAAGAAAAATTGAGCGGCGATTTCTATCGTATTCATCGTTCCTACGTGGTTTCTCTGAAACACATTACAAGAATTTCCCGCACATCGGTTAATATCGGAAAGTCCGAACTGCCTCTTTCAAGAGGTAAATATGATGACGTCAACCGGGCGTTTATCGAACATAATTGAGGTAGTTTATGAGAAAGAAAACATATCTGAAGCTGGTTGAGTATCAGACCGAGCAATCCGAAAAGCATTTGAATGAGGTGCGGAGCATCCACAAGGAAATGAGAGGCTATAAGCACGATTTTCACCATCATCTGCAAACGCTGAAAGGTCAGCTTGAGGCAGGAGAAGTTGATCGTGCACTTGCCTATATAGAACAGCTTGACGGTCAACTGATGAATGTGGATACTCTGCTGAAAACAGGCAATGTATCTCTTGATGCCGTTTTATCAGCAAAGCTTGAACAAGCTAAGGCGGAAAATATAGCCGTAACAGTTAAAGCCAATGTGCCCGATACATTAACTGTTTCGGACGTGGAATTGAGCATTATCGTCGGAAATCTGCTTGACAACGCTATTGAAGCCTGCCGTATGGCAGTGGGAGAACGGTTTATTCGTATCTTTATGTCCATGAAAGGAAATATGCTTTATTTTTCAATGCTCAACGCGGCGAGTGCAAAGAGGAAAAAGACAGGTTCATTGTTTGCAACTCACAAGGACGGTGTTCACGGCTTCGGTCTGCGCCGCGCCGAAGCGATCATTGAAGAACACGGCGGCTGGGTCAAGTACAACAGCGAGGACGGTGCTTTTACTTCGGAATTTTTAGTGCCCGCTATAGAGTGATTTGCAATTCGTGCACCGGCAGAAGCATTTGGTGCACGAATTTATTTTCCTTTTCTTTTTTCTGATATACTGTAAGCGAAAGGAGCTGATGTGAAAATGAAAAAGAAAAAGCCAACATATTCCGTATTTTCAAACTTTGCATGGACGCTGAAAATGCTATTGAAATACAGCAAGGCTGCTTTCTTTATTACTGCTTTGTTTATACCCGTCAACATCGGACTCAGGTATCTGGAAATATACCTGCCGTCGCTTGTAGTATCGGAGGTGACAAGCGGTCAGACGCTTAAGCATTCTATGTTATCAATAGGCATTGTAATGCTTTTGATAATGCTCGGAGAGGTTATAATTCATGCACTTTGGCATATCAGAGGTACAACGCTTGGGATATACCGATATAAAATGACCAACCTTGTGACAAGAAAACTGCTTTCTATCTTCTATCAAACCTACGAACAGAAGGAAGTTCGCGACCTTGCCAACCGAGCGAATGAAGCCACTCAGATGTGGGACGGAGTTCAGCCGCTCACCGATATTGTATATAACGGCTTTGGTATGATAGAAAATCTTTTGGGTTATATACTGTTCGGTTCTGTGATCTCTTTTGCAAGCCCGTGGCTGGTTCCGATACTTACCATTGCGCCTGTTGTCAATATTCTCTCTGTCAGGGCTTATAATAAATGGGAATACGCCAACAGAAGCAAAATGACCGATTTAGAACAGAAACTCTATTACGTTGCGCAGCTTCCTAACGATTTTACGACAGCAAAGGATATCCGCATATACAGTATGGCGTCTTGGCTTCGTGAGTGCTATCGTGATTTATGCAAACAGCAGGCAAAATGGGACAAAACTACGGTGAAAAAGAGTTTTCTCTCACGAATTGCCGATTTGGTCGTAATACTTATTCGTGACGGCGGTGCGTATGCGCTTTTGATCCATATGTTCTACAGCGGAAAAATCGGAGTTGATGAATTTGTTCTCTATTTTGCCGCTATATCTTCTTTTGCGTCATGGGTAGGCGGGATCATCAATTGTTGGAACAAAGCCAATACGGTGAGTCTCAAGCTGTGCGATTTCAGAGAATTTACAGATTATCCGGAATATGACGGAAGCGGAATTGCCAAAGCTGCCGATCATATGAACACCGTTCCGGAAATTGAGTTCAGAAATGTCAGCTTCAGATATGACGGTGCGGAGCATGACACTATTCACGATTTGTCTCTGCGAATCAAAAGCGGAGAAAAGCTTGCGCTTGTGGGACTGAACGGCGCGGGAAAAACAACGCTTGTAAAACTGCTTTGCGGTCTTTACAGACCTACATCGGGAGAAATATTCTTTAACGGTATTCCGTTGGCCGATTTTAAGCGGGAAGATTATTACAAGCTTATCTCACCTGTTTTTCAGGAGATAAAAACGGCTTTTTTCTCGCTTGCCGAAACGGTTTCGGGTAAAGATACGGCAGAAACGGATCTGAGTAAGGCGGAAAAATGTATGCGGCAAGCCGGACTGAGTGCAAAGATCGATATGCTCCCTGACGGTATCCATACAAAACTGAATAAACAGGTCAACAAAAGCGGCACCGAGCTTTCGGGCGGCGAGGCACAAAAACTAATGCTTGCCCGTGCGCTTTACAAAGACGCGCCGCTTCTGATTCTTGATGAACCGACAGCAGCCCTTGATCCGATTGCCGAAAGCAGGATATATGCCGAATTTAACGCTATGTCAAAGAACAAAACCTCGCTGTTTATTTCTCACAGACTTGCTTCAACGTCATTCTGTGACAGAATAATTCTCCTCGGAAACGGCAGCATCACAGAAGAAGGCACACATCAGGAGTTAATCGCAGCCAACGGAAAGTATAAAGAATTATTCGATATGCAAAGCTGCTGGTATAAAGATAATATGGAAGGAGGCGGCGCCGAATGAAACTTAGCGAGCATTTTAAGGTTTTTAGACGAGCAGCAAAATATTCCTTCTCGACAAACAGAAAATATGCTGTAATGTTGATTGCGAACTCATTTCTTTCGTCGATTATCGGTTATGTTCCGATTTATTTCTCCGCTAAGGTTATCGACTCGCTGGTCGCCAAAGCTTCTGTTGAAACGGTTATTCTTTACGTGGCGCTGACGGTTGGTATTGTGTTTGCGGTTAATCTTCTGAACACCTATATTTTTTCCGAAAAAGATGTTGCATACAACTCAATATGGCGAAATCAAGAATGGTCATATTCAGAAAAAGCAATGCAGATGGCTTATGAATCAATTGAAAATCCTGAGGTCACAAGGCTTCGCTATCGTATTCGAAGTGAAAGTCAGACGGGTCAAAATCTGTTCTATCTTTATCGGCATATTGAGCGATTCACAGGGCAAGTAACAAAAATAATTGCTTCTATTGCGCTTACAATCTCGTTTTTCACTATTTCGTCCGTACCTTTGGGTTTCAAACTTCTCATCGCGGCAGGGGTGATCGTAACACTGATTACTCAGGTCTGCACAACAAAAAAGACAAATAAGTTAGATCGGGATTTCAACGCATATAACGTTGATATGAATGTTATAGGGCAACACTTTTATGACTATATTTTTGATTATGGAGCAGGAAAGGATATTCGTCTTTACAATATGGGCGATTTCCTCGGAGATTCCTATTTGGCAATTGATAAGGAGTATTATGAACGCAATCTGAAAAATTCATATAAGAAAGCGGCGTGGACGCTGCCTGTAAACATTTTCAATGCGGTATTAAAATTCGGTATCTATGCCGTTCTGATCTATGCCGCTTTGCAGGGAGACATAACGATCGGTTCAATTGCAAAGTATGTGGCTTGTATCATGCTGCTTTCTGAAACTCTGACAAGCTCTGTCGGAACGATACAAGGAGCGTTTGAAAATAACCATTATCTTAAACGCTATTTCTCTTACTTCGACATTCCGAACAATATGTATCAGGGTTCCCTGACGGTTGAAAAGCGTGATGATAATGATTACTGTGTAGAGTTCCGAAATGTCAGCTTCAAATATCCCAATACGGAAGCCTATGCCTTGAAAAATGTAAATCTTAAATTCAAGATTGGAGAAAAACTTGCAATTGTAGGTATGAACGGTTCGGGAAAGACCACATTTATAAAATTGCTTTGCCGTCTTTACGATCCGACGGAAGGGGAAATACTGCTGAACGGTGTTAATATTCAAAAATATGATTACGATGAATATATGTCTGTATTTTCCGTCGTATTTCAGGATTTCAGCCTGTTCTCATTCAAGCTTGGAGAAATCGTTGCTTCAAGTAAACACTTTGACGAAAATAAAGTGCTTGAATGCTTAAAGAAAGCGAATTTCAGCAATATATCTGACGTGATGCCCGAAGGAACTGATACGTATCTGTACAAGAGATACGACCAATCGGGTATAGAGATTTCCGGCGGAGAAGCACAAAAAATCGCCCTTGCACGTGCGCTCTATAAAGATTCGCCTTTTATCCTCTTGGACGAACCTACGGCTGCGCTTGATCCGATATCCGAATACGAGGTATATTCAAATTTCAATGCTATTTCGGGAGATAAAACGACAGTGTATATTTCTCACCGTTTGGCATCGTGCCGTTTCTGCAATAAGATAGCGGTATTTGATAATGGGCGCGTAGTTCAATATGGTTCACATGAGGAACTTCTATGTGACGAGAGCGGAAAGTACCACGAATTATGGCATGCTCAGGCACAATATTACACAGTGTAATACTAATTTTCGATCAATATACAAATATTTTTTATTGCCGGTCGAAAATTAGTGCTTAATCTTTTGTTTTTTTATAGTAAAATGACCGCAGGATTATCGCTGCGATCATTTGTTAATATTATGCTTCAGTTTTCAAGCATTACAATGCATGTGTATTCCTTGATGTTCTTGATAACAGGTTTTAATATTTCGGAATTTAATCCTAAAAATCCTTGACAATTTGAATTTTTAGGATTATAATGTATATAAT
>CAMWVO010000134.1 GCA_947177695.1 uncultured Clostridia bacterium | reverse complement strand
CCTATACGAAACTGCAGTTCGGGAGGATAGCCAAGCTTCTTGGTAAGCGCAGCCGCAAGCTCCTTTACCTGCTCGTCGTTGTCGGCGTATACAAGACCGTAGGGGGTCTGTGGAATGATCCTGCTTGCGGTTATCTCAACGATTTTGGGAATTACCGCCTTGTCTCCGCGAACCTTTGCGTCGGTTGTGGAAATTCCTTTTTTTATCTGAATAACAGGACGAAGCCCCATAAGCTCTCCCACGAAAGCGGCAGCAGTGCTTACACGTCCGGAACGCTTTACAAATTCAAGGGTGTAGCAGCCGAAATGTACCTCCGCGTTTGCAAGCCAGTCCTGCATATAGGTCACGACCTCCTCTGCGGAAGCCCCCTTTTCGATCTTTTCGGCAGAGCGTATCAGCGGCATACCGTACACTCCGGTGTAGTTTCCCGAATCAATAACGTGAATTTTGAACTTGTCCTTTGCTTCGGGATTTGCCTCATAGAAATTGTCAACCGCCATAACGGCGTTGCTGTAGGTCGCCGAGCCGAGGGAGGCTATCGCAACGTAAATAAGGTCGTCGTAGCCCTGATCGAAGTATTCCTTGTACAGCTCCTCAAACTCAAAGGCTGTGATCTGTGCATGGGTGGGGAAATCCTTTGATTCCTTGAGCATTTTGTAGTACGTCAAATTGTCGTAATCCCTGTCGCAGAACGACTTGTCCCCCAGTGTGATAGGGAAGCGGAGTATCCTTATGTCGTACTTTTTTTCCAGCTCCTGTGGAATATCGGACGCCGAGTCGGTCATAAGCTTGATCTTGCTCATAGTGTTTTTCCTTTCTGTATGATAATTTGTAATTACTCCCAATCATATTGCGTAAGCTTTCCCTCCGCCGCAAGGTCGGGAAAATCCCACTGCCTTAACGCTTCGTAAACCGCGATTGCCACGGAGTTCGACAGGTTAAGGCTTCTCAAACGCGGGCGCATAGGTATCCTCAGACAGCTTTCGGGATTTTTCACAAGCAGCTCTTCCGGAAGTCCCGCGTCCTCGCGCCCGAAAACAAGGTAGCAGTTGTCGGGAAAGGAAACGCCGCTGTATGTATTTTTTCCCTTTGTGGTGAAATAAAAGAAGTTTCCGTCGTTTTGGGCGAAAAAATCCTCCAAGCTGTTGTAGTAGGTGATATCCAGTTCGTTCCAGTAGTCCAGTCCCGCACGTTTCAGATTTTTATCCGTTACCTCGAAGCCGAGAGGTCTGACAAGGTGAAGCCTTGCACCCGTAACAGCACAGGTTCGGGAAATATTCCCCGTATTTTGGGGTATCTGCGGCTCTACAAGCACTATGTTAAGGTTCATAGCTTTACAATTCTCCTACATCTGTTCATAGTCGCAAAGGGTGGGGTTCGATATCAGAAAATCCAGACAGCTTTCCAGCATAATGCCCTCCCGCATATCGGTGGAGTAGCTGTAGGTGGTCTTTATGGCTCTTTCGAGGAATGCCGTTGCCCTGTTCATTGCGATAGGCAGGCTGTCTCCCCGCAGTATCGAACCCGTAAGCACGGCGGCGAAAACGTCTCCCGTACCGGGGTAGTGTGCGCTGATAAGATTATATGGTATACGCCAGAATTTGCTGTGTTCGCGGTCATAACCGACATTGTACGCTCTGCCGTCGGAGAAAACGCTTGTTATGACAACGATCTTCGGTCCCATTTCGGAAAGTCGCACAAGAAAGCTTTTCATCTTCTGCGCGTTAACGTCGGGCTGGATAGGATTTTCTCCAAGCAGCATAGCCGCTTCGGTGATGTTCGGGGTGATGATATCCGCGATAGCCGCAAGCTCTCCCATGCGGGAGCAGAGCGCGGGAGTACAAGTCTTGTAGGGCTTGCCGTTATCCGCCATAACAGGATCGACGACTTTAAGCGCGTCCTTGTAGTATTCAAAAAATTCGAGACAGTGGTCTATCTGCTCGGTGGAGGCAAGAAAGCCGCTGTAAACGCAGTCAAATTTGTAACCAAGCCGCTTGTAGTGTTCGAGAGCGGGGGAGATATAGTCGGTCAGATCGCGGAGAACAACGTCCCCGAAGCCTCCTGTGTGAGCGGACAGAATAGCCGTAGGCACGGGACAGACCTGTATACCCTGTGCCGATAACGTCGGGAGAATGACCGAAAGCGAGCAGCGTCCGACTCCCGAAAGGTCATGGATAGCCGCGACCCTTGCGGATTTATTATACATAAAGAGGTTTCCTTTCTTATCGCAGGAAGTGCATTTGGACTACCTTACGATCGCGTATGTGAGATATGCAGCGTACAGCAGAACAAGAACAATACCCTCGATCCTGTTTACACTTTTTTTTGTAGCGCAAAAAATATAGGCAACGACTGTAACAGCCATAAGCACAAGCAGGTCGAAAAGGCACTGAGCGTTGATATTCATTGGCGAAATGACCGCCGAAGCCGCAAGTACGAACAGGATATTGAAGATATTTGAACCCACAACGTTTCCTATCGCGATATCGCTTTCGCCCTTTCTGGCGGCGACAACGCTTGTGACAAGCTCGGGCAGGGAAGTTCCCACGGCGACTATGGTAAGTCCCACAAGGGTCTGGCTCATGCCGAAGCGTATGGCTATGTCGCTTGCGCTGTCAACAACGAACTGACCGCCGATGATTATTCCCGCAAGACCGCCTATTGTGAACAGCAGGCTCTTTCCCACGCCGTAAGACGGGATATCGTCCTCACCGCTGTTAATATTTTCCTTGCGGCTGCGGAGTGCGGAGGATATTACCGAATAAAGGAAAATTCCCATAAAGATCAGCAGTATGAGTGCATCGCCGCGGGAAATCATGTTTTCGCTGCCGCCGAGAAAAACGTCGTAGGACATGACTAAAAGCAGAGCCGAGGCAATAAGCATAAAGGGATAATCCTTTTTGATTATCTGCTCCTTTATGTGTACAGGCTTGATAGCCGCGCTTACTCCGAGAACAACAAGCAGGTTGAACATATTCGAGCCGATAACGTTTCCCACAGCGATATCGTTGGACTTTTGGATACCCGCGATAATGCTTACCGCCGCTTCGGGTGCGCTTGTGCCGAAAGCCACAATGGTCAGACCGATAACTATGGACGGTATTTTAAGCAGCTTGGCAATGGACGAGCTGCCGTCCACAAAGAAGTCCGCGCCTTTTACCAAAAGAATAAATCCCGCTATTAGCAGTGCAAATGACAGTATCATAATATTTTACTTCCTTTTAAAAAGATACTTTAAATTCTATAGTAACACAAAATTACTCTAAAGTCAATCAATATATATTTATTATTACAAAAATTTCTCTTGAAATAAAAGTAAATATATGTTATTATTATTGTAGTGTCTGCGGCGCGGAAAAAACTCTGTACCGCGGCGGACTGTGTTTTACGGAAAGAAAAGGCTTTTAGATATACAAGGGTGTTGAAATGAGTAAAAAGAAAAGAAGAAAAGATCCTTACGAAATAAGGAAAAAAAGAAAAAGAAGAGCGGCTCTGATACGGGTGTTTCTGGCGCTGGCGCTTGTGGGCGGTACGGTATTCGGACTGGTGCAGATAAACAAGTCCATAGAAGTCCCGCTGGTGGTGGACGCGGAGAATTATTACTGCATTGCCACCGAGGAGGAGACAGGAGAACCTCTTGACGAGACCGAGGAGTATATCCCCGCTGACGCGCAGGTGCAGAAGCCCATTGTTGCACAGCCTAAGCTGAGAAGAGAATATCCTATCGAGACGGTGCTTCAGTCGGAATATGCCATAGTTTACGACGTTCAGGCGGACGAGGTGCTTTTCGCCAAAAATGCAGATCAGAAATGCTATCCCGCAAGCACAACGAAGATACTCACTTCGGCGGTAATACTCGACAACGTTGACGAGGATTTCACGTTCACGGCGGGGGACGAGCTTGATTTTGTCAATCCTGAATCAAGCCTTGCCTACATAGAAAAGGGAAACGTTTTAAATCTGGAAACAGCTCTGGACGCGATAATGCTCCCGTCGGGAAACGACGCGTCCTATATGGCGGCGGCGAACGTGGGACGGGAGATCGCGGGAACAGATGCTATCACCCCCGAAAATGCTGTGGGGACATTTGTTGACGAAATGAACAGGACTGCCGCGCTTATCGGAGCGGAGAACACCCATTTCGCAAATCCCGACGGCTTCCACGATGATAACCACTACACCACCGTTCTGGATATGCTGAAAATAACCCTTTATGCAAGGAAAAAACCGCTTATCGCTGCCTCCGCGGCAAAGCCGAGCGAATACGCCGTATTCGAGTCGGGAGAGCAGATATCCTGGAATAATTCAAACAAGCTTATCCATGAGGACAGCGGCTGCTACTATATGTACGCAAACGGCTTCAAGACGGGCATGACCGATCAGGCGGGATACTGTGTGGTAGCTACGGCAAGGCGGTTTGACCACGACGTTATATGCATTGTTTTCGGCGCTTCGGCTTCGGATATAAGGTGGAACGAAACTATTTCGCTTCTTGACTCGGCATTCGCCGAAATACGGAGCAGGGAGGGTCTGTAAGATGGTCAATATCGGAAACGAATGGGACGAACTTCTCAAAGACGAATTTACAAAGGAATACTATCTTAAACTGCGGGAATTTCTTAAAGCTGAGTACAGTACACGCAGGATTTATCCCAATATGTACGACATATTCAATTCGCTGAAATTTACGTCCTATTCGGACGTAAAGGCGGTTATAATCGGGCAGGATCCCTATCACGGCGCGGGACAGGCGCACGGGCTTTGCTTTTCGGTTCAGAAAGGAACAGCAATACCGCCGTCCCTCCAGAATATCTATAAGGAGATATATTCTGATCTGGGGATACCTCCCGCAAACCACGGTTATCTGAAAAAGTGGGCGGACAGCGGCGTGCTACTTATGAACACGGTGCTGACCGTTCGTGAGGGTCAGGCTAATTCACACAGGGGCATGGGCTGGGAGATATTCACGGACAGGGTTATAGAGCTTCTCAATCAGCGCGATAAGCCTATAGTCTTTCTGTTGTGGGGCGGCAATGCCAAGCAGAAAATGCGGCTGATAACCAATCCCAACCACCTGATACTGCAATCGGCGCACCCAAGTCCGCTTTCGGCGTACAACGGCTTTTTCGGGTGCAGACATTTTTCCAAGGCGAACGAGTTCCTCACGGCAAACGGAATGACGCCTATTGACTGGCGTGTAGACTGAGCGGACTGACTATGACATTCGGAGGTATTTTATGAAAAGAATTTCTGTTAAAAGGAAAATTTCCCTTGCGGTCTCCGCGGTAATGATTGCGTCGGTGCTGTCGTCCTGCGGCGGAGACAGCAGTTCGGGCGAAGCGGATACGACAGCATCTGTTCAGACACAGGCTTCTGAGGCTTCGGTAACTTCCGCTGTTTCTCTTACCGACGACTTTTTCGGCGAGGACTACGATCCTTTTGCCGACGATTACGACCCTTACGGAGGCAACGGAGCGTCCGCGGCAAAGCATAATCCAGAAACCGGTGCGGCTGCCGATAACATCACAGATGATACAATCGGCGCTCCTGCCGAAACGGAAGCTGTCCGAACTGAACAGACTACAAACGCTCCTGCAGAAACAAAGGCTGCCAATGGGGGAAACGCAGTTACGGCTAAGCAGACCGAGGCTCCCCGAAACGAAAGCTCCGATAAAGGTCGGGAAACTGCGGCAAAGTCCGCCGAAAAATCCTCCTCCGACGTAACTCTTACACTGAACTCCTCCAATGGCTGGGAGAATGGCAGCGACAAGTTTACACAGATCGACGGAACGGTAAAGAACGGTTCAAGCACAGCTATAGGCGGCTGGACGGTAACTATCCCCGCGGCTTCCGGCGTAAAGGTGGATCAGAAATGGAACTGCGAAATATCCGTCAGCGGCGGTACTCTGACTGTAACTCCCGTTGACTATAACTCCAATATTGACCCCGGAAGCGAGGGTACTTTCGGTATGATCTTATGCAATTCGGGTACTATCGACAACT
>CAMWVO010000133.1 GCA_947177695.1 uncultured Clostridia bacterium | reverse complement strand
AATCTTCCGTTCAACCATAAAATCAAATATTTTCTCAATGAAGACTTTGTTTTTATTTTCTTTCTCGAAAAGAATTTCGTCGGAAATCCATCTGTGTTGTTCGTTGTCGAATTTCAATTCGATCTCACGGTTTTCTATATCACGACCTACACAGTAGAGCGTGGCATTTCGTGAGCCGCGTTTTGATTCCGAAAGAACAAAGCTGCCATCGACGCAACCGCTAAGTCCTGTCGTTCCCGAGATCATATTGAACGGATCGGCATCCTTTGTTTTTCGCAAATGATGAACCAGAACGATTGCAACAGAGTTCTTATCCGCGATTGATTTGAGAACGGACAGCTCTTTGTAATCAGTCGCGTATGTGCTGTCGGGAGAGTCGGAACGTATCTTTTGGAGCGTGTCGATGAAGATTATTTTTGTATTTTGGTGTTCCGAAATAAATCTTTTGATATGTTCCTCCAGTCCGCTGCTGATGGTATCGGCTATCAGCGCGAAGTGTAGCTGCTCCATCGGCTCATCGGTCATTTCATACAAGCGATTCTGAATTCGTATTCTGATGAACGAATTTTATGCAATATTTGAAAATGATGACAGTGACAACCGATTATTTGACAGCGAATGCCCTCTGCATTTCACGGAGGGCGTTCGCTTTGTGTCAATATCAGAAAGTGTTCGTTCAACGTCTACGCGATATGTGATGATTTTCCGCTTATCCGTAAGCAGCAGGCATGATGTTCTTGAAGGAAGAAAACCTGCCGTAGAACAAAGCGCTATCCCTAATTTTGAAAATCACTCGGCAGGTGATTTCGGAGGGGATAAACTTAACGATCAATCCACCAAAACTGCGAGCGGATCCGTTCTTTCGGGGAATCCGCCGATAAAAGTTTCTTTTTGGAGGGTAACATAAAAGTTTCTTTTTGGAGGGTAAACCACTTGAAAAATGCGCACAAATGTTGCATAATGTAAAACGTGGGAATACAAATTCCGGTAATAAACCTCGGTGAAGCAATGAGATACATCTGCGGGAAGAATGCACAAAAGAAGTTTTAACCAAGAATATTTACAGGAGAACACAATGAAAAATTCTTTTTCAACTCTAAAGGGCAAAATTATCGCGGGCGCGGTTACCCTTGCAATCATCGCGGCGGCAGTTGTGATCGTTATATCGCTCAATAAAGGCTATCGCACTGTTCGCGTGGACGAGCTCACCGGCGTTACCACGGTCACTGCGCGCGATGCTGTTTCAGAGGCGTTCAAGGGGCAAAATCTCAAAAGCGGGGACGCCGTAGCCGTCGGGGAAAACGCCGATTTAACGCTGGCGCTCGATTCGGACAAGCACGTTTATGCTAAAGAACTGACGAGATTTCGGTTAGAGGCAGCCGGCGCGGCGGGAAAAGACGCCAGAACGGTAATAAAGCTGGAGGAGGGCAGCGTTTTAAGCAGGATTGATAATAAGCTGCAGGACAATGAAAGCTACGTCGTGGAAACCCCGAACGCGCTTATGGCGGTGCGCGGCACAACCTTTACCGTTACGGTTTTCTATGACGAGAACGGCGTTTGCCATACCGTTGTCGAGGTCGAGGAAGGGGCGGTTGAGATCACCGAAAAGGACGAAAACGGAAACCTCATCGACGCGGTGAGGATGATCGGCGCGGGAGAAAGCACCGAAGTCACCAACGCGGAAGCGATTGTCGAAAACGAGCCCGAAACGTCCGAACCCGAACCTGGATTTGATATGCCGTTGGCGGGCAAACCCGTGGAATCTTGGGATTTCCCCGTTCCCGCTTACGGCGCGACTATAGACGAGGTTGTGGAGATATATGGCAGACAGTATCTCAAACCTTTCACAGAAGGGAGCGAAGATACATACTACGGCTTGCTCCCTATTTCAAACGGATTTGTCGACACAATTGTATTATTTAATGAAAACGGTACATTTTACGAGGTGGATTATTGGTTTTACAACTCATGGGATGATTATAATCAGCTTGTAGGTCTCATCACCGAAGAGCTGGGTGAGCCTATATTAGACACGGGTAGTGATTATAATGCCCCGGATTTGGTATATCATAAAACGTGGCAAATTCCATATGAGGGATATTTCGCCTATATACGAGCGGAGTATTATACGGAAAATGAGGGCGATCACCCTATTTTGGTCCAAATCGCCTATTTGAAACCATAACACATATCTTCTCGAATAGGCGGGCGCGCCCGATATAAATATATAGGAGTTTCCTTAAGAGAGACCGCTCGGGCGACACTCTTCACGGCGCGTTTATGGGGCTTGACGGTTCATTTTAACAGCGCTTTCAGGGATGCTGGACGCTGGGCGTCACAGCACCACGAGCTTTTGGACGGAAAGGGATATCCGCACGGGCTGACCGCCGGCGATTTGTGCCTTGAGATCAGGATCCTTACCGTGGCGGATATCTGCGATGCGCTTTTAGCGACCGACCGCCCCTACAAAAAGCCCCTTTCCATGGAGCAGGCTTTCTCGATCCTCCGCGGTATGGCGGACGAGGGAAAGATAGAGCTGCGGCTGGTGAATTATCTGGAAAGCTGTCTCTCGGAGGAATACCGCGCGAGGTGATATATGAAAAAAATTACCGCAAAAATTACAGATTGTCTTCTGCCGCTCGCGGCTGCGGTGTTGACCGCGCTTCTGATCCTTACTGAGCCGTTCTACGCGCTTGACGCAATGCTGTGCGATATGGTTTACTCGAAAATGAACGGAACGGGGGACGAAATCGTCATCATCGCGATCGACGAAGAAACCCTTGAGGAATACGGCTCTATTTCGGAATGGCCGCGCACACTCTATGCCGAGCTTGCGGATCGTCTGTTCTCCGATGAGGAGAGTGAACCTGCGGTTCTCGCATTCGATCTGTTGTTCACGGGAGAATCGGTGCCCGAAAATGATGAGGCACTTTTCAATTCCTTTTCGGGGCGAAATATCGTCACCGCTACAAATCTTGTTTATCGCGGCGCCATGGTTTATTCTGACGGGGCTCAGTATTATGACGCGTGGAATATCTCAATAGAAGAACGCCCGTTTGAGCAGCTTGACCGGGTGGTTCATACGGGCTTTGCAAACGCCATGATCTCGCGGGACGGTTTTGTGCGTTCGGCTCAACTTTGGACGGAATATCTCGGAGAGACCCGTTATAGCTTTGCCGCGCAGATCTTCAGACAATATGCGGCGTCAAAAGGCGAAGAACCGGTTTTCCCGGAGACAAATTCCCGCGGTCAGGTTCTTTTCAACTATTCGGGAAAGCCCGGAGAATTTCAGCGCGTTTCTATGAGGGACGTCCTCCTCGGAAGTATCGACAAGGGAATTTTCGCCGGACGCATCGTCATGGTGGGAGCATACGCGCCGGGACTCCGAGATTCGTTCCACACGCCTGCGGACAGAGATCGCGATATGTACGGAGTGGAGGTAAACGCAAATATCGTCCGCGCGCTGATGCTCGGGAAAACCGCGTGCAAAGCCTCCGCCGCCGTTCACGCGGTGACAGCCGCTCTAATTGTTTCGATTTATGTTTTTGCGGCGCGAAGAATGAAAATGTATCCTGCGGCGCTTTCGGTGATATGGGTGTTCCTCGCGGATATTGGCACAGGTTTTGTCCTATCGCGGTGTGGTGTTACACTTTCCTTGATTTATCCATTGATTGTCGCCGCTGCGTTTTCCATAGTAATATTCTTTGAAAAGTACGTTGCCGAGGTTTTAAGCAAAAAACGTGTGCTTCGAGGCTTTGGAAAATATCTTTCTCCGCAGGTAATAAAGAAGCTTTCCAAGGATGAAGAATACGATTTTACGCTTGGTGTAGAAAGACGGGACGTTTGCATTATGTTTGTCGATATACGTGGATTTACGTCCATGTCGGAGGTGCTTGAACCGGAGGAGGTAGCCGAAATTTTGAACGAATATCTTTCCGAGGTCACAAGCTGCGTGTTCCGTCATTCGGGAATGCTGGATAAATTTATCGGTGACGCCGCCATGGCGGTTTTCAATGCGCCGACGGATCTTGACGATTATCTTTATGAAGCGGTTTGCGCGGGAATCGATATTAAAAACTGCGGAGAAGCCCTCGGGAAAAGACTTCTCAAAAAACACGGCAGAACAGTCGGTTTCGGTATCGGTCTGAACTGGGGAGAGGCAGTGGTCGGGAACATCGGATGTGACATCCGCATGGATTACACTGCTATTGGGGATACGGTAAATACCGCGGCAAGGCTTGAAGCAAAAGCCGGGGCGGGAGAAATTCTCATTAGCGAAGCGCTTTATCAAAAAACAAAGGACAGGATCAATGCGGACTTCGTAGAGGAGATGACGTTGAAAGGAAAGGCGGCTCCCGTTAAGGTTTATCGCGTTACGGGATTAAAGTGATGACAAGCATAAATCTGATTTCATTATAGAGGCTCTCGCAAAAGCGGGGGGGTTCTGACGGAGCGGTGCGTCGGTCTGTTTTCACGAAATCGACACTTCCTTTCAGCAAAGCTCATTCGGGTATCGGTATAATAACAACCTCCGAGTATTCACGCACTCGGAGGCTTTTCTATACCTGAAATCATTACTACGGCTTATGCCGCTCCTTGTACTCCTCCGTGTCAACTTTGAGCGCATCGATTATGCGCCTGATGAGCAGCTCCCTGTAAACCGTTTCGGCTTTCCGCTGATACACGCCGTCCTCAATTTCTATAAGGTCGAGCGCGTTTTCATAGCGCGAAATTTTTCCATATAGCTGAACACCGCGTTAAAAATACTGCTTGCGCTTTCGAGATTTCTGTCACCTTGCATATCGTAATCTTCATTGTAGTCATTAGCAAGGTCCTCAAGCAGATAATTCAGCTTATTGATCTCTCCGTAACGTTGATGATTGACAAGCCCGAACAGAAAATCAGCCGCCGCGTCCGAAATCCCGGTAAGCTCGCACTCGTCTTTCTTTTTTTCCTTGACCGCCACCGTATTCGTCCGTCCGAGCATATAGTCGGCTGGCACGTTGAACTCATCGCAAATGCGGCTCAAAACCTCGATGCCCGGTATACGGTTTTCGTTCTCGTAATAGCCTATTGTGCTCTTGGCTACACCGATCTTCGCCGCGAATTACTCAATGGTGTAGCCGTTCTGCTTGCATAAATCCCTAAGTCTGATACCAAAGATTTCTTTTGTGGTAAGTTTATCGTTCATAACCTTGTTTCCCCCTTTTTCGACATACAAAAGACTTAATTTGTGGAATTTCAAATAAAATATCACATTAGCGGTTGAGAGCGGATAAGTGATGTGATGTGATATAATAAATTTATCACCACAATAACCGCTTTTATAATCATAATGCCACAAAACAGGTTATTTTTTAAGTGATATTTCAAAAATATTTTAACAGGGAGGACTATTTTATGATGAAACGTAACATTGACTTTCGCGCGGAGGCAAAGGAGAATGGGGTCTACCTCTACGAGATCGCCGAGAAGCTGGGAATATCCGAGCCGACATTCAACCGCTATCTGCGTATGGACTTGTCGGATGGTATGAAAGCAAAGGTACAAGTATGAAGCAAAAGGTACAGACGGACTGATAGACCGCAGACGGCGAGCTATCGCCCTAGCAAAGCCCGAAGAGGAACTGACTGAAGCGGACAAGCTTCGTATGGAAAATAAGATCCTGCAGGCAAAGATCAAGGATCTGGAAATGGAGATCGCAATATTAAAAAACTCAGGGAATTGGCTTAAAAGAACACCGAGCCGGAGGCAACAGATCAGCGAACAGGTTGTGGAATGGATAAAACAGCATTATGAGGAAATGAACGGAACATTGGGCTATAGGCAAATGACTATCACGATCAACCGTGAGCATGAAGTGCATTACAACAAAAAGCGTATTTACAGATTAATGCAGCTCCTTCACTTGAAATCCGTAACACGTGTCAAGAAGAAAAAATACATACCGTCAATGCGGAGAATTTTTTTTTTTTTGAGATGAAAAATTGACATGTAAAATAAACACAAATGACCAAGACGACGATATAACACGTGTAAAAAAAGGTGGTAGACGT
>CAMWVO010000132.1 GCA_947177695.1 uncultured Clostridia bacterium | reverse complement strand
ATAGAGCTTCTCCGCGGGGACGGCTACGACATTTCAAGCTGACACCGTGACTGCGGTGTAATGATGTTCGACCCCGAAACTCAGGACGTTCACGCGGGAGGTTCGGGATGCGGCTGCTCGGCTTCGGTGCTGTGCGGATACTTCCTGCCGAAAATACGGGCGGGGGAGATGAAAAACATTCTCTTCTGCGCAACGGGCGCGCTGATGTCCACAACCGCTTCGCAGCAGGGAGAGAGCATTCCCTCGGTGTCCCATGCCGTTTTTATTTCGGCGGAAAGCCGCATGAGCGGAAACTAATCCTATTTCACTCCCAATGTGCAAACAAAAAATTCTGCACAAAAACCATATATGCAAGTTTTTGTTTGAATTTTTTGTACACATTTAGGTCGTGAAATAGTATAATACAAAGGAGAATGATAGATGTTTATAGATTATCTTTGGGCATTTCTTATCGGCGGACTTCTGTGCGCCATAGGACAGACCCTTATCGACTACACAAAGCTTACCCCCGCAAGGATACTTGTGTCCTATGTGGTTGCGGGAGTTGTGCTCGGCGCGCTGGGCTGGTACAAGCCTATCGTGGACTTTGCGGGAGCGGGAGCTTCCGTGCCGCTTACGGGCTTCGGAAATATTCTTGTTGAGGGCGTAAAGCAGGCGGTGGACGAGCGCGGTTTTATAGGCGTGCTTACGGGAGGTCTCACGGGCGCGGCGGGAGGAATTACTGCGGCGATATTGTTCGGACTTCTTGCGTCCCTTATCTTCAAGCCAAAAGAAAAATAAACCGTTACTCTTAAAATATCTCTTAACGCAAAAGAGCCTTTACCCTTGCCGTCATGTGCGGCGGGGAAAAGGCTCTCTTTGCATATTTGCGTATAAAAAGTACAGCCGGTCAGTCTCTGAACCTGACCGGCTGCAAATTGCAAATTGCAATTATGCAAATTGCAATTATAGGTTGGTTTACAGCTTCCAAAGCTCCTCTGCGTACTGCTTAACAGTTCTGTCGGAGCTGAACTTTCCGCTGCACGCAACGTTCATCCAGCATTTCTTGGAGAACATCTCGCGGTTCTTGTAGTCGTACAGGGCTTTCAGCTTGGTATCAACATAGCCCTCCAGATCCGCAAGCAGGAAGTAGTTGTCGGGCTTGTGCCAGCTTGTACCGTTGATAAGGGAGTTGAAAAGCTCGCCGAACATTCCCGTGTCGCCGTCGTTGAATGTGCCGTCCACAAGAGTGTTGATAACTCTCTTTACGCGCTCGTTGGTGTAGTATATCTTCTCCTTGGGTCTGTAGTTGGGCTTGATCTTTTCGATTTCCTCAACTCTTGCGCCGAAGATATATTCGTTCTCCCAGCCCGCTTCTTCAACGATCTCCACGTTTGCGCCGTCGTATGTGCCGAGAGTTACCGCGCCGTTGAGCATGAATTTCATGTTGCCTGTGCCGCTTGCTTCAAGTCCCGCCGTGGAGATCTGCTCGGAGATGTCAGCCGCGGGGATAAGCTTCTCGGCATAGGAAACGTTATAGTTCTGAACGAACAGGACTTTCAGCTTGTCCTTGGTCTGGGGATCGTTGTTGACAAGCTTTGCGACCTCGTTGATATACTTGATGATGCCCTTTGCTCTGCGGTACGCGGGAGCTGCTTTCGCTCCGAAGATAAAGCAGGTAGGCTGCAAATCGGGCAGTCTGTTCTCCTTAATCTGGAAGTACAGGTCAACTATTGAGAACGCGTTCAGAAGCTGTCTCTTGTACTCGTGCAGACGCTTTACCTGAATGTCGAACGCCCAGTCGGGACTAAGCTCCACGCCCTCGTGCTTTTTGATATAGTCACAGAGCTGGACTTTTTTCTCGCGCTTGATATCCATAAAGCGGCGGATAGTGTTTCCGTCGTCAACAAATTTTTTCAGCTCGGCAAGTCTGTCAAGATCGGTCTGCCAGCCGTCGCCGATCTTCTCGGTGATAAGGGCGGACAGCTCGGGATTGCACAGACCTATCCAGCGGCGGGGAGTAATGCCGTTGGTCTTGTTCTGGAAGCGGTCGGGGAAAATCTCGTACCATTCCTTGAGCACGTCGTTTTTGAGAATATCGGTATGAAGCTGCGCAACGCCGTTTGTGTGGCTTGAAGCAAATATCGCCATTCTCGCCATGTGAATACGGTCACCGTCCACAATACGCTTTTCGGCGATCTGCTCCTCGGTCTGACCGATAGATTTAAGGTGCTTTTCAAGGTGAGCGTCCACCATAAGGATTATCTCGTAGATAGTGGGCAGAACGCTCTTGAACAGGTCGATGCCCCATTTTTCCAGAGCCTCGCCCAGAACTGTGTGGTTTGTGTAGCTGCAGGTCTTCTGCGCGATGTCAAAGGCTTCCTTAAAGGACATACCCTCCTTGAACATAAACAGACGGATAAGCTCGGGAATTGCAACTGTGGGGTGGGTATCGTTAAGCTGTACAGCGTAGCACTCCGCAAACTTGGAGAAATCGTCCCCGTGGGTTTTCTTGTAGCGGCGGATTATATCCTGTATGGAAGCGGACACAAAGAAATACTGCTGTTTCAGTCTCAGTCTCAGACCCTTTTCGGTGTTGTCGTTGGGGTACAGAACGTTGGAAATAGCCTCTGCAAGTACGGTGCTTTCGCTTGCGCCCATGTAGTCCTGATTGTCAAACTTGCCGAAGTCAAAGCCGCGGAGAGGCTCACTCTGCCAGAGACGGAGGGTGTTTACCGCCTTTTTTTCGTAGCCGATAATGGGGATATCGTAAGGTACTGCAAGAACAGACTGGTCGGCAAAATCAACTCTTACCGCGTCGTTTTCCGCGCGAACGCTCCACGCGTCGCCGTAGTCAAGCCAAGCGTCCGCGGACTCCTGCTGGAAGCCGTTTCCGATGGACTGCTTGAAAAGTCCGTAGCGGTATCTTATTCCGTAGCCGTTGAGGGGTATATCGTGAGCCGCCGCCGAGTCAAGGAAGCAAGCCGCAAGACGTCCCAGACCGCCGTTGCCCAAAGCGGCGTCCTCTATCTCTTCAAGGCAGGCGATGTCAACGCCCTGCTCGGCTAAAATTTCCTTAGCCTCGTCAAGAAGTCCCGCGCAGTAAAGGTTGTTGAAAACGGCACGTCCCATAAGGAACTCTGCGGAAAGATAATATGCGCGGCGCTTGCTGTTGTGACGCTCCTCAGTCCTGTCCCATACGGGGATAATGCTCTCCATGACCGCTCTCGAAAGCGCGCTGTGGAGCTGCTTGGGGGAAGCGTGGGAAATGTCCGTCCTGCCGTCCACGCGGAGATTTTCGTTTATTTTTGTCAGAAGCTGTTCTTTGTTCATAATTGTATCCGTCCTTTCAGAAAAAATAATCTTGATTAATTGTACCATATTTTTGACTATCTTGCAACTATTTTATGCAGATTTTTCCCAAATAAACATTAATATGGACTTGCTTTAAGGCGGTCGGTATATTTCGCGCACATTGTCAAATCAGAAAATTTTTTTAAAAAATCCCTTGACAAAACCGTTTTTTTGTATTATCATTAGCTTGTGTTCTTTTTGCAGGGCACAAAATTTACCGAAAGCGAGGCGGACAAAGTGTATATTTCTGTATCTTTCTTCCCACATATGTACTATGGAGTCTGTCTGCAAAATAGGTTAAGGCGCGCATAACCGAAACGCGCGGCAATTTATATGCGATCAAAGTCTCCGTAAAAGGGCTGTGCCCCAAACGGAGACTTTTTGTTTATTGACCGCAGACCTTTTGCAGACCACCGACAATAAGGAGGTATAACTATGACTGACAATACTGTTAAAGAAATCACAAGAGCGGTTCTGGTATCCGCCGACACGGGGGAGTTCGACGCGGAGCGTTCCCTTGACGAGCTTGAAGAGCTTGCCGATACTGCGGGCGTTGAAGTCGCGGCGAGAGTGACCCAGAAGCATCCCGCACAGGACAGCGCCACCGTCATCGGCTCGGGACGGCTTGAACAGCTTGCCGAGGAAGCAAACGCTCTGGACGTGAACCTGATAATCTTCGACTGCGAGCTTACCGCAAACCAGACCCGAAACATTGAAAAAATTATCGATATCCGAGTTATCGACCGCACCACGCTTATTTTGGACATCTTCGCGGGACGAGCCGTTACCAAGGAGGGACGGCTTCAAGTTGAGCTTGCACAGCAAAAATACCGTCTGCCCAGACTTGCGGGAAAGGGCGTAGAGCTGTCCCGTCTGGGAGGCGGAATAGGTACAAGAGGTCCGGGCGAATCCAAGCTGGAGACCGACAAGCGGCATATCCGCCGCCGTATCGAGGCTCTCGAGGCGGAGCTTAAAGAGCTTGAACGCCGCCGTGAGCTTCACCGTGCCCGCCGCAAAAAGGACAACGTTCTGTCCGCGGCGATAGTGGGCTACACCAACGTGGGAAAATCCACCCTGCTGAACGCTCTCACCGACGCGGGTGTGCTTGCGGAAAACAAGCTTTTCGCAACGCTGGACATTACTTCGCGTGCGATAGAGCTTCCCGACGGCAGAAGCGTGCTGCTTATCGACACCGTAGGACTTATCCGCCGTCTGCCCCATAACTTAGTTGAGGCTTTCAAGAGTACCCTTGAGGAAGCCGCCGCCGCGGACATCATAATCAATCTTATTGACATCAGCGCGGAGGACGGCTACGAACAGGCGCAGGTCACTGCTGAGCTTCTGGAGGAGCTGGGATGCGGAGCTATCCCCCGAATAGACGTGCTGAACAAGTGCGACCTGCTTCCCGAAGCGGAAAATATCAAGTGCGACGAACGGACGGTGAAAATTTCCGCAAAGCAGAAAAAGGGCTTTGACGAGCTTTTAGAGTGCATTGCAAGAAATCTTCCCGAAACCTCGGTGCGTGGAAAATTCGTTATCCCCTACGACAAGACGGGCATACTGAACACTATCCGCATAGACGGAAAAATTCTCTCCGAGGAGTATCTTCCCGAGGGTACGCTTATTGACGCTATCGTTGACAAAAAAGTGCTTCATGTGGCTGAGAGTTATCGGACAAACTAAACAGACAAAACAAAAAGGACGGTTTAACCGTCCTTTTTTATGCCTGTAACGACCCTGTCCCTGCCTGCGTAATCCCGGTAAACAGAGACGTTTTCGTAGCCGCTTTTTTCAAGAATATCCTTAACAGCCGCGCCCTGCTCAAATCCTATCTCAAATGCGATAAGACCGCCGTCCTTTAAAATTTCACGCCAGAGACAGGCTATCACCCGATAGAATTTCAGCCCGTCCGCACCGCCGCGGAGAGCCATTTCGGGCTCGCGCCGCACCTCGCGGGAAAGCTCGGTCATCTCCTTATCGGTAATATAGGGCGGGTTTGAGACTATGCAGTCTATCCTGCGAAATTCGCCCACATCGTCGGGGTCGGAAAAGTTTTCAAGCAGTTTTCCGTCGGTAACGTCGCCCTTGATTATTTTAACGTCTGCTTTGTTCAGAGCAATATTTTTTATCAGGTAGGGCATTGCCTCCGAGGACAGTTCAACAGCGTGTACCGTAGATTTGGGCAGTTCTTTTTTAAGAGTAACGGCAATGCACCCGCTGCCGCTGCAAAGGTCGCATATTTCGGGAGAAGCGTTTCCCTCCGCGGAGAAATGCTCCAGTACCTTTTCGACGAGAACTTCGGTGTCGGGACGGGGAATTAAAACTCCCTCGCCCACATAAAAGGGTCTGCCGAAAAATTCCCATTTGCCGAGAATGTATTGCAGAGGAGTGCCGCCGCACCGTTTTTCAGCGGCAAGCATCAGTCTGTCCGCGTCTGGTTCGGGGACGTCGGTTTCTCCGCGCAGGACAAGAGCGGCTTTGTCCGCATTTAAAATGTCCTCGAAAAGACAGTCGGTGTCGAAGCGGCTGTCCTCAACTCCTGCGGCGGAGAGCATATTTACTGTCAGATCGTACAGTTCGTTTAAAGTCATAGCAATATCCTTTCTTAATAAGGATATTATAACATAGCTTTTGTTGAAAGTCCATATGTAAATTTTGATTTACGCGACTAACTGTTGGAACGCTCAGGCGGCGAAGCCGCCTATGGAAAAGTTTCGCCCGCCTTTTCAAAGG
>CAMWVO010000131.1 GCA_947177695.1 uncultured Clostridia bacterium | reverse complement strand
AGCCAATACTCTGAAGAACACGCCGTCCTTTCCGTCCTTCTGACCTTTATGCGCGCCGAAGAACTCGAACGCGGTATAGTTGGTTCCTTCGTGGAAAACGTGGAGGGGGAACTCATAGCCCTCTGAAAAAGTTTTATCATTTTTCGCCATACTAAAGCTCCTTCAATAGGGGTTCATCGCCCCGTCATTTAACGCACGGCATAAAGCCGCAGTTACACTTTTCTATGTTTATATTTTAACAGATTATGTATCACATTGCAAGTATTTTAGTGGATTTTTATAACATTGATGTAAAATTTATGCAAAATTTATGCACTTTGCACACAAATTTAGGAGATTTTCCTGGAAATAACTTTCAATTCTGCAATCATTTTCAATATTTGTAAATTTTTTACATAAAAAATGTATAAAACCAACAACACTTACTTGCTTTCTATAGGTTAAATTTTGTGAATTTTAACAACATAAACCGTCTTGTCGTCCTGTCTGGACAAATTTTCCTCTTTATTTCTTTCTGCTTCGGCGACAATTCTCTCGGCGCAGTCCTGAGCGGTAACTCCCATGCTGAGCATAAGCTCACGCACTCTCGGAAAGCACTCCTCGCATATCCCGTCGGTTATCATCACGATTTGGTCTCCGTCGGAAAGCTGTGCCGTCCGCTTGTCTATCTCGCAGCTGCCGACTATCCCCACGGGTGTGGTGCGGCTCTCGACGGTCTTTACGGTACCGTTGGTTTTCAGAAAGGTCTGCGCCGCACCAAGCTTTACCAGCTCGGCTTTTCCCGTGAAAAGGTTTATCTTCAAAAGGTCTATCGTGGCGAATATTTCCTCGGGAGACTTGGTTATCAGCAGACCGTTCAGCATTCTTACTGCGGCTGACGAGCCTATTCCAGCGCGGAGAAGTCTTGTCATTACCGACACCGTCATGCGGCTTTCCACAGCCGCTCTGACGCCGCTGCCCATGCCGTCGGAAAGAAGCACGCACAGGTTTCCCAGACCGTCGCGGAAAACCGCGTCCGAGTCGCCGCTGACCTGTTCTCTGCCGCTTATGCACGCCCTGCCTATCTCCGCCTCGTAGACGGGAAGCTCGTGAAAGCGAAGATGTGTAACGCCGTCCAGCGTTACGGATGAGGGCTTGTCAAGCTCCCTGTCGGTGATCTCGCAGAGCCTTTCGGCAAGGGTATCAGTCCGCTCCGAAAGAACTCCGCGGTAAAAGCATTCTATATAGAGCCTGCCCTCCTTGTCGAAAAGAGCCGCCGCAGAGGGCTTTTTCGCGCCGCACCGTTTCAGTACCGACAAAATATGCTCCGAAAGATTTTCGTCGCAGGACAAAAACGTCTCCGCGCCGCTGCCCAGATAATTGAGCATATCCTCCGTTTCCGTCAGATGCTCGAGAGCAAGCTCCCTCATGCTGCCATTTTCGCTGCCGGAACGCTTTTCCATTTGAGAAAGCCTGTACATCTCGTTGAATGTCACGGCAAGAGCTTCCTTTTTTGGACAGTGGTCAAGCGCATCGGAAAAGTCTTTTCCGCCGATAAAGCCTTTCCTTTTAAGTATGCCCTCCGCAGGGCGGAAAAATGCCTCTCTTCGGTGCTCGGTGCTGTCGCCGCAGAACGCGCCGTTCCTGCATGAAATACAGACCTTTTCGCAGACTGCCGCAGAAATATCATTTTCGGTATCGCCTTTTTCCAGAACCTCCGCAGCTTTGGCAAAGCTTTCACGCACGTCAGCAACGGCGGAAGCCGCGAATTTAAGGCTGTCCGAGGAATTTACAGCAGCTGCCGAAACGGGAGCGGCTGTCCTGCCGAAGGGTCGGCTGTACAGCTTTTCGGGGATAATATAAAACGCCGCCGAGGCAGCGGTAATATCCGCCATAAGCTTAGCCGCATCGGAGGGCATACCGTAAATAAGCGCTCCCGCAAACGCCGCGCCGATAAAAGCCGCCGCCGCTGAAAGCTTGTTTTTCTTTGAAAAAAAGCCCGAAACCGTCCCCGAACAGACTGCTATCACCGCCGTGGAAGCCATTGACGGAGACGTCATGCCGAACGCGAACGCCGACAGCGCGCCCGCGGAGGCTCCTCCCGCGCTGCCGTACCGAAACGCCGCCGCTAAAATGACAAATGCACCCGCCGCTCTGCCCGCGTTGAACGCTCCTATGCTTATGCCGCAGAGCATACACAGCACAAGCGCGTACACCACCGCAAGGGAAAGCCTCGACTTTACCGAAGCGACAGAGCCGTCCTCTGCCGCGGCAAAAAACTTTGCCGAAAAGTACGCCGCCGTGCCGCAGATAAGTCCGCGGAAAATTATCGCCAGTATCAGAGCAGTCGTTATCTTATATGCCATAGCTGCGATAAGACCGCATATTATGTATCCCGCTCCCGCAAGTCCGCAGGCAGCCTTTGGGGTAAGCCTCCTGCCAAAAACCGAGGTCAGCATCGCTCTTGCGAAAATTATCGCGGGCATTGCGATCAGCTCGGTCACTCTTGAGGAGAAAGAGCCGTCCAGAAAGAACGAAGCGATTGAACCAGCAAAAGCCGCAAAGCCGCTGAATGCCGGCAGCGCCGCGGACATTGCCGTGCACAGCGGAGCGCCGTTTCCGCCCAGCTTTGCTCCCGCCGCGAGGAAGCCGAAAAACGCCGATAAAAACAGCGCGGAAGCGGGACCTACAGTCATTCCCGCGCCGCGCCCGCTTTCCGCCGCGCGTCCCGTTTCCGCCGAGGACTTTTTTTCCTTTAACTTCATTTGCCGTCACATTCCTTCCGATTTTTATGGAAATAATTGTAGCACGTCCGCATAAATATATTTGTCATATTTAGGGATACAAATAGTGTTGAACACGGAAAGAAAATGTGGTATAATATTAATCGCTAATTATAGTTTGATGCCGGCGGGAGGGATAGCTTTGGAACTTGACTATTTGAAAATAAAAACAAAGGGCGGCTTTATGTACGGGGGAGATCAGAAGAATTTCGGCAAAGCCGCGTCAAAAAGCGGCTGCGGAATGATCGCAGCCTGCGATACGCTGTTCTGGCTTTCGGGAAAAGGCGGCGGGGAGTTCTCTTTTTCCGAGTATGCTTCCTATATTGAAAAGCTTCGGGACGGCGTGTTCTACAAGGATACCCGAAATCTGCTGGGAATATTCCCGCGGCGGCTCTCGAAAATACTTACCGAAAAAAGCGGACGGAAATTTTCGTATTATCCCGCGTTAAAATTTCTGAGCGCAGACGGCAAAAAGCTTGCGGACTATATCTCAAAATCAATAGAAAACGGCGTTCCCGTGATAGTACGAGTAGGGGCAAGCTTTAGCGGACTTCCCTACAAAATAAAATACCCCGCTTCGGGAAGAACCTGCGAAGGTAAAATGAGCTGGCACTACATTACCGTTACGGGTATTTCCGAAAGCGGGATATTGACTTTTTCTTCATGGGGCGGGAAAGGTACAGCCTCCTGCGCCGAGCTTTACAGGCACTTCGGCTTTACGGGCGGTATCGTCGGTATTTCCGATGACGATCACCATTCCTGAAAAACGTTGGTGTAAATAGAAGTTTTTCTCGGTACGATATTTTTCCGTGCGAAAAGCTCCGATACGGTGACGAACTCGTAGCCCTCGGACATCATTGCGGGGATTATCCTGCCAATCGCCTCGACCGTGCGGAAATTTCCAGTCATGTCGTGGAGGAGTATGACCGTTCCGTCGCTTACCTGCTCCATTATCTTGCTGAAGCGTTCATCTGCGGACACCTCGTCGTTCCAGTCGTCCGCGCCAACGCCGCAGATAAAGGTGGGTTCAATGGTGTCGAACATAAGCTGATTATAGGATATGTAGGGCGGACGGAAAAACTTCGGACGTCTGCCCACGGCGTTTTCCACCGCGTTGGAGGTGAAGTTTATTTCCGCCAGCATTTCCTCTGCGGACATTTTTGCCATGTCCGAATGGGTGCGGGAATGGTTCTCGATCTCGCAGCCAAGCTTTACAGCGCGGCGCATTACCTCTGCGCTTTCGGGGGTAATATTGTTTCCGACCACGAAAAAGCTTGCGGGGATACCGTGCTTTTCAAGCACGTCAAGGACTTGCGGAGTGGTGACGGTGTTGGGTCCGTCGTCGAACGTAAGGGCGGCGAGTTTTTTTGTGTTCATAGAAGATGCTCCCTTTCACATTTTGCGGTACGGGTCTCCGTGCCGTTTTTCTTCTATTTTATCACAATTTCCCTCACCGGGTCAAGTCCGTTTTTCATTTCGAGAACAACGCTTTCCGCGCCGTCAAAGTCGATATGCTCAAACCGCAGCTCAACTAAGAATTTGTCCTCGCCCTCCACGCAGTATATACCGTAGGGCTGACCGACTCCGCCGTAGCTTTCGTCAACATAAACGTCTCCTGGATACCATGCGTGTCTGCCTCTGAAAAGCGGTACATACTCGCCGTCCACGCGAAGCTTTATGGGACAGTATTCATCGTTAAGCTCAAGGCTGCCCTCATGGATCGCAAGCAGTCTCCTGCCCTGTTTTCTTCCGTCGTCCCATAAAGACCACTCTGAATCGTCGTAGGCACTTTTGTATATGGGGTAAGAAATATCCACCTTTGTGGCGTAAACGGTTGAAGAGAACCGCTCAACGGTGCAGTCCATGTCGTTGCTGCGGGACGGCTCTTCAAGCTTTATTTCCACCGGCTCGCTGATGACGCTGCCGTCGGGAACGAACCCAATCGACAGATCGGTCTGAGTGCGCGAAAACATTTTCTTCGCGCCGCGCTCGTAGCCGACCCATTTTATGTCAAAGAAAAGCTTCACCTGATTTTCAGTGGAGGGACCCGAAAAGGCAGGATAGCACTTCACCTTAAAAATATAGGACTGTTCTCCGTTTTCGTCGGCTACAGGTTCGCCCATGTAAGAGGTGCATCCAAAATCGTCCGTATCCTCGCAAAGCTCATCGTAATTCAGCACTCCCAGAAACAGACCTTTCAGGTCGTCGTTATACTGTTTTGAGCGTACTTCCAGAATAGCATAGCAGTCCTCGTAGTCGCCGATAAACGCCAGAGCCTTTACCGACAGCAGGTCGTTCTCTGCGGAAACGTCCAGCGGCTGATAAGAGCCCTCTTCAAGCTTTGCCGCGGAAATGTTGTCGTCGAACTTATTACGCATAACAGTACCAAGATCAAAAAATCCCGCAACGGCAGCCGTTGTGACAGATACGGCAAGCACTGCCGCTGCCGACACTAAAACGGCGGCTGTTTTTTTCAGCACGGGACGCTTTTTCCTTTCCTGCACAGCATTTTCATTTGCAGTTTCGTAAAGCTTGGTTTTCAATTCGTCTGAAGCTGTAAGCTTCCCGAAAATATTTTTCAAATCATTCATGACTGTTTCTCCTTTTAAAAATCAAAAGTCACTGTCGTCAAGCAGGTCTTTCAGCATTTCCCTGCCGCGTCTGAGCCTGCTTTTCAGGGTGTTTTCATTGCACCGAAGCAGCGTTGAAAGCTCCGTAAGAGCGTACCCGCAGAAGCAGTGGAGGTACAGAACCTCCCGATAAGCGGGCGGCATTGACATTACGCGCTCCATGACCAGACGTTCGTGGCTGTCCTCGTAACAGGCGTCTATAAAGTCAAGTTGGTCGGTTCTGTGACGGAAACGAAACCGCAGGAAATTTTTACATTCGTTGACCGCAACCCTGATAAGCCACGCTTTCAGATGTTCGGGGTCGCGGGAAAGCATCCCGCTGTTTTTAAACAGCTTGAGGAAAACGTTCTGGCAGCAGTCCTCGGCGTCCTGTCTGCTGCCGAGACGAAGCAGACAAAGACCTGTCACCATATCTGAGTAATTTTCCACAGCCTGTTCAAAGAGTATTTTTTCGCTGACGTCCATAACCGTACCTCCCGACAAGGACGGAGCATTGGCGTAAATCCGTCCTCTGAAAGTAATACACCGCAGAGGGGGAAAAGGTTGCATAAATGTTATAAATTTATTATACAGAAAATTTTCCCTAACTGCAACATTTTAAAACTATCTTTTATCTGTAAATTTTGATTTAACACACTAACTGTCGAAACGTTTCGGCGGCGAAGCCGCCGACTAAAGCTGGTCGAGCTGA
>CAMWVO010000130.1 GCA_947177695.1 uncultured Clostridia bacterium | reverse complement strand
TTGCTCAGGCAAATCAGCTGCCCCAGGGCGTTCTCTCGCTCCTCCAGTAAGTTCTCTGACGGCATATACCCTGCTCATACGATTTACAAAGACCGCTCCTTTCGGGGCGGTCTTTTTGTGTCTTACGTTTTCAAAATGAACAGCGTGCCGTTTGTTCCGATAAAAGCCGTCCTTGTCGGATTTACGTTGAAAAATGCCGCTTTTTGTGATAGTATAAACATATTAATACAAACCATTCAAAGGACGTATCCCCGGTGAGCAGTAAAACAGATCTTGTCTCCGCCATGATATACCGTTATCACTGCGGAGAGTGCGCTAAATATGTGGGCAGAGTTTATTCGGTATCGGGTATGGACAAACGGTTTCCGAAGCTGCCGGATTACATAAAGGAAAACGCGCATCACTGCGGGATAGTGCTTCACCCTTTTCTTTACAGAATGAGTTGGTTATTTGACCCGTATACGCTGGAAGCTTTTTTCGGAGACGACATTATCGAGGTGAGCAACCGCCCGTACAGCGACAGACGTCCGCAGGAATGGATAGACGGCTACGAGCATATGGTGCGGCAGACGCTGCAAAGGGAGTTCGACGACATCAATATGCTGCAGGCAAAGACCGAGTACAGCCGCATCGTGAAAACGCTGCCGGAGATCGCCCCGAAAAGCCTGGTCGGCTATGTAAAAATGAAAAGAAGAGGCACTGCAAATTTTCGTGAGCTTAAAGACAAAGCCGCTTCAGCGGGAATTGATATAAAGGCTTTAAAAACAGTATCCGATAAATGAATAAAAAGACGCGTTTCGGTCTTGCCGGAGCCGCGTCTTTTTGTATTTTACAGGGAAATTTTACGCGCTTTCAGGCTGTGCGGATTTAAATGTGAAATGCAACAAATTGACCGCCGAAAGTGGGAAAAAGTTCGTTGCAAATGATGGATAAAATTTATCTCAAACCCCTTTAATTTTTCTGATAATCTGCTATAATAAGGCGTATATCGTTTTTTACGCATACGGTTCGGAATTAACTTTCGTCTCGGAAGCAAAATTATGCCGTCATAACTGTAGACGGCGGTACGGGTAAAGGCTCAGCCTTTCGTGCAAGCTTTTTGCCAAAACTAAATTCCCGTCTCGGCAATAAAATTATGCCGCCATCACTACAGACGGCGGCACGGGTAAAGGCTCAGCCTTTGGAGGATTAAATATGTTTCAGATAAAATGGATTTGGGAAAATATGAAAGGCTACAGGAAAAGATATATCCTTGCCTTGTGCATGAGTGTGATAGGTCAGATAATGTATCTCACAAACCCTATCTTCGGTCAGAGAATAGTGGATACCTTTATTTATAACGACCGCGCCGCGGAAAATCTTGCCGGCGGCAAAAAGCTGCTGATCATGCTCTGCGGGGGAATGATAGTGTTTACCCTTGTCAGAACAGTTTTTCAGTTCAGCGCCAATATGCTTTACGAGGTCTGTTCGCAGGGTATGCTGTCCAAGATAAGGAACTATCTTTTCGCAAACGTCCAGAAGCAGGACATGACCTTCTATGACCGCAGCAGCACCGGCGATATCATGACCCGTCTTTCGGGAGACCTTGACATGGTGCGCCACAGCGTTGCGTGGATAATCAAAACTCTGCTGGAAAGCATCGTGCTTTTTACCACGTCAACGGTATACTTCTTTGTACTCGACCCTATAATGGCTCTATGCCTGCTTGCGCTGACACCGCTTATCTTTATTATTTCGGGAATTTTCCGCAAGGACGTGGGTCCAAAGTATGTTGACCTGCGCGAAAGGCTTTCAAAGCTTAATACGGCGGCGCAGGAGAATATTTCGGGAAACCGTGTGGTGCGCGCCTTTGCCCGCGAGGACTATGAGATAGACCGTTTCCGCGAAAAGAACACGGAGTACAACGAAGCCAACAAGACCGCCTCCCTGACATGGCTGAAATATTTTCCCTACATAGAGACCACCGCTCAGGGACTTACCGTGGTACAGCTTATCGCGGGAGGAATTTTCGTTATTACGGGCAGGCTTACCATGGGCGAATATGTTGCTTTCAGCGGACTTATCTGGTCTCTCTCAAACCCAATGAGAAACGTGGGTGCTCTTATCAATGACCTGCAAAGATTTATGGCTTCCGCCGCGAAAATAGTTGAGGTGTACTATTCACGTCCGTTTATCGTTGACAGGGTGGACGCAAAGGAAATGCCCGAACGTCTCAAAGGCGACGTGGAATTTAAGAACGTAAGCTTCTCATACGACGGAACGCCCGTCCTGAAAGACGTAAGCTTCAAAATAAAAGCGGGCGAGACCGTTGCAGTAATGGGCGAGACGGGCTCGGGAAAAACCACTCTGGTAAATCTTATCCCAAGGCTTTACGACCCCAAGCGGGGAGAGGTTCTGGTGGACGGCGTAAACGTTCGGTTCATCAAGCTGGAGACCCTCCGCAGAAATATCGGAATGGCAATGCAGGACGTGCTTCTGTGGTCGGATACCATTGACGGCAACATTGCGTTCGGCGACAGCGATATGTCCGAGGAGGACGTTCACAAATTCGCTCACGCCGCCGACGCGGACGACTTTATCGTAAATCTCAGCGACGGCTACGACACCATTGTAGGCGAGCGGGGCGTGGGACTTTCGGGCGGTCAGAAGCAGAGGATATCCCTTGCAAGAGCGCTGGCTGTGCGTCCCGCGATACTTATTCTGGACGACACCACCTCCGCCGTAGACCTTGAGACCGAAAAGCACATTCAGGAAAATCTTGCGGCACTGGATTTCAAATGCACGAAAATAATCATTGCTCAGAGGATATCCTCCGCCAAGGACGCGGACAAAATAATAATCCTCAAAGGCGGAAAAATTTCCGAGATGGGAACCCACGAGGAGCTTCTGAAAAACGAAAACGGCTACTACAGCGAGATATACCGTCTCCAGCAGGGAAGCATAGAATAATTCTTTGCCGCCGTATAAAGCGAGGAGCCGCACTGTTCTCCCGAGACGAGAAAAAGCTTCTGCACCGACATTGCATAAAGGAGTGATAATATGGCACGAAATAAATACGACGTTGACGAACAGCTTGAAAGCCCTTTCGACATACGTCACTTAAAGCGCGCAATGGTCTATGTGGCGCGGTATAAAAAGCGCATGATAACGGCGTTGCTGCTGAGCGCGGCGGCTGTCATAATCGGACTTTTCTCTCCCGTGATAACCCAGCGCGCCATAGACGAAGCGATACCCGAAAAGAATATCCCCAAGCTGCTTGTTATGGCTGCGCTTCTGCTGCTGACCATCGTGGTGAACATCATTTTCTCCGCAACTCGTTCGCGCATTATGACAAAGGTAGGTCAGGACATAATCTTCGACATCAGGACAGACCTGTTCGAGCATTTGCAGCGGCTCTCCTTTGAGTACTACGACAGCCGTCCCCACGGAAAAATATTGGTGCGTATCATCAACTACGTGAACAGCGTGTCCGACACACTTTCAAACGGTATCATCACCTTTGTTCTGGAGATATTCAACCTTATCTTCATAGCGGTGTTCATGTTTGCAATGCACTGGAAAATGGCTCTTGTTATACTGGCGGGCGTACCCTTTCTTGCGGCGTTCATACTCCTTATCAAAAGGAGACAAAGGCGTGCTTGGCAGTCGGTGTCCAACAAAAGCTCCAACCTTAACGCTTATCTCCACGAGGGTATCGTGGGCGTAAAGGTAACACAGCTTTTTGTCCGCGAGGAGGAAAACTCCGAGATATTCGGCAGACTTTCCGAAGCCTACCGCAAAAGCTGGATGAAAGCCGTTACCTGCAACAACCTGCTGTGGCCTACGGTGGATACTATTTCCGTTGTCATCAGCGCGGCAATATATTTTGTAGGACTGCTTATCATGGGTCCCGCGTCGGTGTCGCTGGGTACTATCGTTGCAATGTCAGGATATGCTTCGCGGTTCTGGCAGCCTATACTTAACCTTGCGAACCTGTTCAACAACTTTATAAATGCGGTGTCCTATCTGGAAAGAATTTTTGAGACCCTCGACGAGCCTGTCAAGGTCAACGACAAAGAGGGCGCGGAGGAGCTTCCGCCTATTGAGGGAAACGTCAGCTTTGAGAACGTTACCTTTGCCTACGACGAGAGCAAGACCGTTCTGGAAAATCTGTCCTTTGAGGTTAAAAAGGGCGAAAGCGTTGCCTTGGTGGGACCTACGGGCGCGGGCAAGACTACCATAGTAAACCTTATTTCGCGTTTCTACGACGTTACCGACGGAGCGGTGCTTATTGACGGCTATGACGTCCGCGATATAACGCTGAAGTCCCTGCGTTCGCAGATGGGAATAATGCTTCAGGACAGCGTGGTTTTCAGCGGCACTATCGCGGACAATATCCGCTACGGAAAGCTTGATGCCACTATGGACGAAATAGTCAAAGCCTGCGAGACCGTCCGCGCGGACGAGTTCATACGTGAGTTTCCCGACGGCTACGACACCATGATAAACGAGGGCGGCTCAATGCTTTCACAGGGTCAGAAGCAGCTTATCGCATTTGCGAGAACGCTTATCAGCGACCCGAAAATTCTGGTGCTGGACGAAGCAACGTCCTCCATTGACGCGAAAACGGAAAAGCTTTTGCAGGAGGGTCTTGACAGACTGCTGGAGGGCAGAACGTCATTTATCATC
The DNA here is from genome assembly GCA_947177695.1 of uncultured Clostridia bacterium. GTDB lineage: Bacteria > Bacillota > Clostridia > Oscillospirales > Ruminococcaceae > RGIG8773. Next base: position 1,457 of record CAMWVO010000130.1, on the reverse strand, counting down.
GCCCACCGCCTTTCCACCATACGGAACTGCGACAAGATAATGTACGTCTCAAACTGCGGCATAACCGAGTGCGGAAATCACGACGAGCTTATGGCGAAAAGGGGAGACTACTACAAGCTTTGCCATGCCCGCGAAAGCGAGACGGCGGTATAGGAGCTTCACAAACCGCATAGCAAAAAGCAGCCGGTCACTTATTGCTGACCGGCTGCTGATATTTGCGGATAATTTTTATTTATTTTTCCCCTCGAACTCAATTCTGCGCTTGATGTCTTTCATAAGCGTGTCGAACTGTTCGGGGTTAAGAGACTGAGCTCCGTCGCAGAGAGCCTTTGCGGGGTTGTTGTGTACCTCGATCATCAGACCGTCCGCGCCCACCGCGACTGCCGCTTTCGCAAGAGGAGCTACCATCCATGAGATACCCGTGGCATGGCTGGGGTCGATGATAACAGGCAGGTGGGAAAGCTTTTTCAGCATAGGTACTGCGGAGAGGTCGAGAGTGTTTCTTGTCTTTGTCTCGAACGTGCGGATACCGCGCTCGCAGAGGATTACCTGATTGTTTCCGCCCGCCATGATGTATTCTGCGGACATAAGAAATTCCTCAAGAGTGTTTGCAAGACCCCGCTTCAGAAGTATTGGCTTGCGGAGTTTTCCAAGCTCTTTGAGCAGGTCGAAGTTCTGCATATTTCTTGCGCCAACCTGGATAAGGTCTACGTCAGCAAAAAGCTCAACATGGTTAACGTTCATGATCTCGGTAACTATGGGCAGACCTGTTTCCTTTTTGGCTTCAAGCAGAAGCTTCAAGCCGTCCGCGTGAAGTCCCTGAAAAGCGTAGGGGGAAGTTCTGGGCTTGAACGCGCCTCCGCGGAGAAGTGTTGCGCCGCTTGCCTTAACGTCGTTTGCGACTTCTATGACCTGTTCCTCGCTTTCCACGGAGCAGGGTCCCGCAATTACCTGAAAATATCCCTCGCCGATCTTTACGCCGCCAACGTCCACGATTGTGTCGTCGGGGTGCATTTTGCGGTTTGCAGCCTTGAACGGCTCGGACACGCGGGTAACGCTCTCCACGATATCCAGTGCGGAGATAAGGTCAACGGGAAGATGTGAGGTATCGCCGATAAGTCCTATAATAGTATGGCTTGCGCCCTCGCTTACGTTTGTGGACAGACCTTTTTCCCCAAGCATTCTGATAAGGGAGTCCACCTTTTCTTTTTCGGGGTTTTGTTTGAGCACTAAAATCATTTTGATCACCTTTCTATGACAGCATAATTTATTGATTTTAAGCTTTAAAGCTGTTGTGTAATAAAGTATAGTATACCACTCCCGTGCAGATTTGTCAAGAGGTAAAAGGAAATTTTCATAAAATCAATTTTGGCGGATAAATTTTGATTTACTCGACTAACAGTCGGGACGCTCAGGCGGCGCAGCCGCCATGGAAAAGTTTCGCCCGCCTTTTCAAA
>CAMWVO010000129.1 GCA_947177695.1 uncultured Clostridia bacterium | reverse complement strand
GTGTAATAATATGTGCCGTCTATGAAATTCAACTCGCTTGCTTCAAAAAAGTATGGCGCGTCAATTGAAATAAACTCGCTGTCAAAGGAAAGCATATCTGCTCCGAGTTTAACTATCTTAGGGATATTTGTGTGTATCTCTCCACCCGAAGCGGGCGCACCTCCTCCGAAGGTCAGCCAACCCGTGCCGTTATCGTCAATGCAAGCGCCAGGATCAAAGGGTGCGGGACAATTTTCAAGTCCGGGCATATCCTGATATACAAGAGGTTTGCCGAGAGGATCGCTCCACGGTCCCAAAGGGTCGGTGGAGGTAATAACTCCCACTCCGTTTCCGTTATTGGAAAAATACAGATAAAAATGCGTTAAGCCGTCGTCCTCAACCCTTGAAACGACCGACGGCGCCCATGAATTATATATCCACGGTGCGATATCTCCTGTCTCAATTCTTCCGTGATATATCCAGTTTACCATATCATCGGTAGAAAACACAACCAGTGATTTTATTTGGTCATAATCGTTTGTGGTATCCTGCTCTGCCTGCTGAGTATCGTTTGTGCCGTAAACATAAAGTCTGCCATTGTATTCTACAGCGGTGGGGTCGGCGCAAAAAAAGCTTGTGGAAATAGGGTTGGCATTAAACTCGTTTTTGTATACGTTTCCGCTTACTTCGTCGATTACTATTCCATTGTTTAGGCTGTCCATAATCTTTTCCTCGCTTGCATTATCAACTATTTTTTCAGTCTGCACGGTTTCTGACGATATCAAAGCCGACTCGCTGCCGTATGGCTCACTGTTTGAACAGCCTGACAGCAGCATAGCCGCGGCAAAAAACAACGCTGAAAATTTTCCTTTCATAAAATGCTCCTTTCAATTCGGTTTACTGTTTTCACGGCAAATTTATCTGCAATGATATACGGGAGTCTGTTGTTTGCCAAAATTATTATACATCGGCAAAATAATAAAAGCAATAGCAAATATGCGGATAATCCACCTTTTAATCACAATATGCACTTTATGTCAGATACATTTTGATTGACACAGTTTGCAAAATAAGCTATACTGTACCTATGGAGGTGATATAGTGCCGCGCAGAAGAATAGCAGTCATAACCGCAAGAGCTGACGATGCCGAACAGAAAGAGATACTTGGCGGTATTGCGGAAGCTGCCTTTGCCGCAGATACCGATATTGCGGTGTATTCAAACATCTACAATCACTGGGTCGTTGACGAACAGCTTAATTTTGAAAATATTATATACGCACTCTTTGAGCCGCGCCATTACGATGGTGCGATAATAACCGCCGAAGCTTTTATGGATATTGGCATACTTAATAAAGTTAAAGAAAAGATCCGCCGTTCAAAACTTCCCGCAGTTGTTATAAACGGAAAAATTGAAGGCTTTAAAAGCATATTTTCCGACGACGAATACGGAATGGAGAAAATAACTGAACATCTTATAACCGTACATGGCTGCACCGATATAGATTTCCTTTGCGGACGTGAAAACGACCCCATAACAGAAATGAGAATTTCGGGCTGTAAAAAAGCCTTTGAAAAACACGGTATCCCGTTCGATAACAGCAAGATTTATTACGGCAATTTCTGGAACGATTCTGGAGAAGCTCTTGCGCGCCGTTATATCAGCGGAGAGCTTCCTCTGCCGCAGGCGGTAGTCTGCGCAAACGACTTCATGGCGTACGGCTTATGCGATGTGCTTGCAGAGGCGGGAATATCAATTCCCGAAAAACTTGCCGTGGCAGGATACGACCACACAGGCGGCAGGATATACCACTATCCGCTGCTGACCTCCTACCGACGAAACAGACGAAAAACTGGCGCGGACGCTGTAAATATGCTGCTTGGAACAAATTATGCTTCCAACATTGGGGAAAGGCTTGTCAGCGGAAACACCTGTCCATGCGGTACAAACACCGCCGGTTTGAACGGTGAATTCCGCACAGAAAGGCTTAAACAGCAATACGATATAATAAGCAGCGTTGCACAGTTTGCAAGCCGTCTTACCCTTTGCCGCACCTTGGCGGAATATACAGCTGTACTCAGCAGTTTCTTTTATCTTCTGCACGATGCGGAGGAACTGTATCTTTGCCTTGATGCGGCTTGGAACAGCGCAAAATTTGAGGGAGAGGAGTACCTTTTTTGCAAGATAACGGAGGAGCGAGCAGACAGTAATCTTATCAGACTCGGAAAGGCGGAGCTGCCTCCCACATTTTACGAAACAAGAGAAAAGCCCGCGGTCTTCTATTTCAGTCCTGTTCATTTCCAGACAAGATTGTTTGGATATACTGTGCTGAAATTTTCCTGTCCGACGGGATATGATTTCAGCTTTCGTGACTGGAATAAAAATGTTGCCAACACCCTTGAATTTCTGCGCATGAAAAACGATATCCATTACCTTGCCCAATGCCAACGCGCTTCATCTCTGTACGATTCACTTACAGGGTTTTACAACCTTGGTGAATTCCGCCGCACGATAGAAACAGCGGATACAGAAAGCAATATATTTGCAGTCAAATTAAGCTTTGCAGAAAACGGAGAGTATTTTTACGGAGAAAATTACCGAAGCGATATTATAGCAACAGCGGCAAAAGCGATAAAGCAGACCTGCACGGAACGCGATATATACTGTCGGGCATATGAGGACATGTTTCTTATTCTTTACAGGGGTAAACGTGATATATTTAAGGATAAGCTTAAGGTAATGCTGCACGGCGCAATGTGCGGAAAATACGATGAAAGACAAGTACTGATAAGCTGTGCCGAATATCACGGGGCGCCTGATGAACAAGGTTTAAATCGGCTTTGCGGCAACGCGGTACGCATAGCCGAAGAGGACGCAGCACGGGTGGCTGAAAAAAACTCTCTTCAGCACTACAATGCCCTTATGGATATAAGAAATGGGATAATGTTCGCTCCCCGAAAAACTCCCACGCTTTCCGAAGTAAGCAGAAAGCTGTGCGTCAGCGAGGGACATTTTCGCTTAATATACAAAAGGTGCTTCGGCGTAAGCTACAATCAGGACTGTATCAATGCAAAAATGCTGAAAGCCTGCTATTTGCTGTGTACAACTTCAATGAGTGTCTATGCCGCGGCGAAAGACTGCGGTTATGCAGATGAAAAATATTTTACGAGACTATTTAAGCAAAATGTTGGCTGTTCGCCCGCACAATACAGAAAAAGAATTTGCTGATATAAAGGCGATTTATAATTATACGGAGGTCAAATATGATAGTGAATTACACGAAAAAGGTTGAAAAATGGGGACTGTTTGAGTATTCCGCCGAGGGCAATACCGACGGAAATCCATTTGTTGATCATTCGATAACCGCACGTTTTGAAAGTAAATCTGAGAGCAAGACCGTCAGTGGTTTTTATGACGGCGGCGGTATTTACAAGGTCAGGTTTATGCCCTCATTTGAGGAGACCTATAAATTTACTGTCGGCGGAAGCTTTTCGGACAATGAATTCAGCGGCGAATTTACTGTTTTGCCGCCAACCGAAAATAATCACGGACAGGTACGGGTACACAATAAATTCCACTTTCAATATGCGGACGGTAAGCCGTATTATCCGTTAGGTACAACCTGTTATGTCTGGGAACTGCAAAGCGATGAGCTTATTGCGAAAACTCTTGATAGTTTGAAGAATTCACCGTTCAACAAAATACGGTTTTGCATATTTCCGAAGCATTACGACTACAATTTCGGAGAACCCCGCTCATATCCGTATGAGGGAACACCTATGGACAGCAGCGTAATTACAAAGGATAATTTCTGGAATTACAACGCCAATTCCGAAGGAAACAACTGGAATTTTGAACGTTTTTGTCCAAAGTATTTTGAGCATATAGAGTACTGCATTTCGGAACTTCGAAGGATCAATATTGAAGCGGATATAATTCTGTTCCACCCATACGATCGCTGGGGATTTTCAGATATGACACCAAAACAAAATGAGTTGTATTTAAAATATGTAACGGCAAGACTTTCTGCGTACAGAAACGTGTGGTGGTCGCTTGCAAATGAATACGACCTTGTAAAAAGCAAAGACCTCAATGACTGGGAGGAATATGCAAAAATTATTACAGCGCACGACCCTTACGGTCATCTAATGTCTATACATAATTGTGTGGATTTTTACGATCACACTAAACCTTGGATAACCCATTGCAGTATACAGCGTTCACCCGAATGTACAAAAGATTGGAGAAATATTTACGGAAAACCTGTTGTTATTGATGAAATGGCATATGAGGGCGATCTTCAATACGGCTGGGGAAACATTTCCGCACAGGAGCTTGTACGTCGTTTCTGGGAGGCAGCCTGCCGCGGCGGTTACGGGGGACACGGTGAAACCTACCTTGATAAAAATAATGTAATATGGTGGTCGCACGGCGGCGTACTGAAAGGTGAAAGCACGTCCCGAATAGCGTTTCTGAAAGAAATATTGGAAGACGCCCCCGCAGGCGGACTGCGTGCTAAGGCTATGTCATGGGACGAAATATGTGCTGTTCCCGAAGATGAACACATCGCCGAAAAAACGGGGTATCATCTTTTTTATTACAATATTATGCGCCCGTCGTTCCGCGATATTTACTTAGACAATGACAATATCTACTGTGCCGAGGTCATAGACACATGGAACATGACAGTAGAAAACGCAGGACGGTTCAAAGGACATTTCAGAATAGAATTACCGCGCAGAGAGTTTATGGCTGTCAGAGTGCAGAAATTGTGATGCTATTTGTTTTGTAAAATTATAATATAATCCACAAAATTATTTTACGCCAAATAAAAAACGATGTATTTGGTGAGTAAAATTCTTATGCAATAAATCCTCCGACTTTGTTTTTGAAGTTTGGAGGATTTTTGTTTTAAAATTTTAACCTTGCAACCTTCAAGCTTTTAACTTGGATGTCGCAGTTTTAATAAAAAACAGGACATACAACTTTAATTTTGCATAAACCACATATATTATGTTTTAAAGAAATTTATTACCATAATTCTTTTATTTAGCGCCATTCTGACAGTCTGCGCCGTCCCGCTCCGTAACTTGCCCGTATTCAGAAAACAGAAACAACAGTCGGCAAGCTCCACAAGTCGGGCGTTTCTTCTTTTCATACAGCCGTTATAGTAATATTGCGAGGTCTGCTCAACAGTATCGGCGACTGCCAATACCCGCATATACTCTGACCGCTGTACTTTGTTCCATTTTGCGGTCTGTTCCTGCGGTGGACAGGGTAGTACCAAGTGCAGTTTGATTTGCGGATAATTTGCACGAAGTTTTAAGACCGTTTTAGAGCATATTTCATCAAAACCGATTGCCGCTCCGCTGTAAAAGTCGGTAATACCCGCATTTGTAATTGCTCTTTCCAATACGTTGTATAATCGTTCTTCTAATTGTGATATATCTCCTGTCAAATTTCTATGTCCCGTAAAGCAAGCTGATTTCATACTGCAAATTACCTCCTTTTTCCTAAGTATAACATATATTCGTTTATTACGCAAGTGCGTATACGCAAAAGCGTTTAAAATCGTATAATATTACTATACTATTTTAAGCGGGTGATAATATGTCAAATGTAAAAAATGCCGTTGTACAGCGTTTTAAGGAGATATGCAGCGAGCGAAACATAAAACCAAACGAGCTTGCAAATCTATCCGGAGTAACACCATCGACAGTTTACAGCTTGTTCAGTGAAGACAGAAACAATGTTTCAATAACAACTATAAAAATTTTGTGTGACGGTTTAGGAATAACTCTTGGTCAATTTTTTTCAACAGATAAATTTGATGATTTGGAGCAGGAAATAAAATAGGGGCAAGAAAAGCGGTTCAGATTATTTCTGAACCGCTAACATATATCTTTATATCAACGAACTACACAACTGTATGATACGAATGTATCATACATGGCTGTTGCTGTAAAGGCACATAAATATAGGTTTCATATTTTTTTACAGAAAATCCCCTTGACAAATCTGTTTTCAGAAATTAATACTCGAAAAATATGTCGTGGAGCAAGGTTGGAAAACCTATGACATTTACGTCGATGACGGATTTTCTGGCACGGATTTTAATCGTCCCGCTGTTACTCGGTTACTGGAGGACG
>CAMWVO010000128.1 GCA_947177695.1 uncultured Clostridia bacterium | reverse complement strand
TTATTGTGCAAATTCGCTGCGTAAGCTTTTTCTCGTCTCGGGAACAAAATCATGCCGCTGTCACTATAGACGGCGGCAAGCAAAAAGGCTCAGCCTTTTACGGAGGTAATATTATGAACGCAAAAATCATCATCAGTAAAGATAAAACGATAAGCAGGATCGACAACAGACTTTACGGCTCATTTATCGAACATCTCGGCAGAGCAGTCTACGGAGGCATATACGAGCCCGGACACAAAACGGCTGACGATATGGGCTTTCGCGGCGACGTTATGGATATGGTGAAAAAGCTGAATGTCCCCATTGTTCGGTATCCGGGAGGAAATTTCGTTTCGGGCTACAACTGGGAGGATGGTACGGGAGATAAAGCAAAGCGTCCGAAAAAAATGGAGCTTGCATGGCAGTCGGTGGAAACAAACGAGGTTGGCATTGACGAGTTTCAGGAATGGGCAAAGCGCGCGGGAAGCGAAATTCTCATGGCGGTAAATTTAGGTACGCGCGGCGCGGACGAGGCGCGAAATCTTGTTGAATACTGCAACAGCGAAACAGATACATACTATGCCGAAATGCGGAGGAAAAACGGCTTCGACAAGCCTTTCGGAATAAAAACATGGTGTCTCGGAAACGAAATGGACGGCGATTGGCAGATATGCCACAAAACGCCCTATGAATACGGACGCATTGCCTGCGAGACCGCAAAGCTTATGAAATGGACAGACCCCTCCATAGAGCTTGTAGCCTGCGGAAGCGCGCATATGTTTATGCCCACTTTCGGCGAATGGGAGAGGACGGTTCTCCGTGAGTGCTACGACCATGTGGATTATATTTCCCTGCACAATTACTACGGCAACCCGAACGACGACACGGCGGCTTACCTTGCCTCGGCAATGGATATGGACAGCTTTATAAAGCAGGTCGCCGCAATTTGCGACGAAATAAAGGCGGAGAAAAATTCCGACAAAACTGTAAATCTTTCCTTTGACGAATGGAATATCTGGTTTCACAGCAACGAGCAGGATAAGCAGATCAAAAAATGGCAGGTCGCTCCCCCGCTTCTTGAGGATATTTACAATCTTGAGGACGCGGTTGTGCTGGGAAATCTGCTTATTACTCTTATCAACAACAGCGACAGAGTAAAGATCGCCTGCCTTGCACAGCTTGTTAATGTTATTGCTCCTATCATGACCGAAACCAGCGGCAGAATATGGGCGCAGACAATTTTCTATCCCTTTATGTATACTTCTCAGCACGGCAGGGGAACGGCTCTTGAAGCGGTCTGCGAATGCGGCGGTTACACTGCGGGAGGCAAAGAAAATATACCGTATATTGATTCCGCGGCAGTTATTTCGGAGGACGAAAATGAGCTTGCAGTGTTTGTTGTAAACCGCTATCTTGACGAAAGCTGTTCTATTGATCTAAGTCTTTCGGGATACGAAAATTACCGTCCCGTTCAGCATATAGCTATTGAGGGCGATGACCTGAAAGCCGTTAATACTGCGGACGAACCGAACAATGTTGTGCCTGCGGAAAAGTCCGTATCGGAGGGAATTATTCTTTCTCCCCATTCATGGAATATGATAATTTTTAAGGAGGCGCAGCAATGAAAAGCTTTGACGGCTACAAACGCGGAATAAATCTCGGCGGCTGGCTTTCACAGTGTGCGGAATATTCCGAAAATCACTATAACAGCTTTATTACTGAAAATGATATTGAAAAAATTGCCGCGTGGGGACTTGATCACGTCCGTCTGCCTGTTGATTACAAAGTAATTGAGGACGAGGACGGAATTCCCTCGGAAAGCGGCTTTAAGCACATTGACGATTGTCTTGAATGGTGCGGAAAACAGGGACTTAACATAATTATCGACCTGCATAAAACAAAAGGATACTCCTTTGACGAGGCAGCTGAAAATTCTCTTTTCGGAAGCGATGAGTTGCAAAGACGTTTTGTTCTGATATGGAAAAGGCTTGCCGAGCGTTACGGAAGCCGTAAAAACGTTTCCCTTGAACTGCTTAACGAGATCGCGGCTGTGGACAGCGGACAGTGGAGCAAGCTTGCTTCCGAAGCGATAGCCGAGATAAGAAAATATGCTTCCGCTGTTAAAATAATTGTCGGCGGTACCCAGTGGAACAGCGTCCACACTCTTGCGGAATTAAAAATTCCTGCCGACGAAAATATTGTGTACAATTTTCATTTTTACGAGCCGTTTTTGTTTACGCACCAGCTTGCGTCATGGCTGCCGATTATTGCGGATAAAAGCATAGGCTATCCCGCTGATATTGAGGAATACCGCCGTCTCTCCGAAGAAATACACTGCTTCGGTTCGGGACTGAAAAACGCTGATAAAATGGGCGTGGATTTTATGGAAAAGCTCATCACCGAAGCGGTAACAGCGGCGGAAAATGCAAACGTGCCGCTGTACTGCGGAGAGTACGGCGTTATAGACCGCGCCGATATTGAGGATACCGCCGAATGGTACCGCGACATTAACAGCGTTTTTGAAAAGCACGGCATCGGGCGTGCGGCATGGACGTACAAGGAAATGGATTTCGGAATTATCGGACAGCATTATTCGTCTGCATTTGAAAGCATTTTAAAATCATTATAAAAAGGAGTTTTCGGTATGAAAAAAATTATTTCTGCAATATCTGCGGCGGCGTTGATGCTGTCGATCTCCGCCTGCGAAAAAAAGGCTGAGGACACCCGTCCGCTTGGAGAAATGCGGAATATTTCGTCGGTGGAGCTTGTCGCCGAAATGGGCGCAGGCTGGAATTTAGGCAACACAATGGACGCCGAGGGCGGCGAGACTGCATGGGGAAATCCCGTTACTACAAAGGAAATGATCGATGAGATATACAAAGCGGGCTTCAACACCATAAGGATACCCACAACATGGGACGGTCATATGGGGGAAGCTCCCGACTTTGCGGTGGACGAGGAATGGATAAACCGCGTTGAGGAGGTTGTTGGCTACGCTCTTGAAAATGATATGTACGTTATTCTGAATACTCATCATGAAACCAAATGGATAAAGCCGAAATATGACGGACTTGACGATGTAAAGGTACAGCTTGCCGCTTTGTGGACGCAGATCGCAGAGCATTTTAAGGACTACGGAGACCACCTTGTTTTCGAGGGACTTAACGAACCCCGCATTGTGGGCGGCGCAAACGAGTGGAACGGCGGCACGGAGGAGGGCAGGGACTGCCTTAATCAGCTCAATACCGTATTTGTTGAAACAGTCCGCAAAACAGGCGGAAACAACGATACGAGGACGCTGCTTATCACAACCTTTGCGGCGCAGTCAGTTCCGGTCGCAATAAACGATCTGACGATACCGGACGACGGGCATATCGGCGTTTCTATCCACGCCTATACTCCGTACCGCTTTACTTATGATTCCGTGGGAGAGGTCTGGAATACCGCCGTATTTGACGATTCCTGCGCTTGGGAGATAGATAACCTGTTTGACAGTCTTAACAATACCTTTGTCAGCAAGGGAATACCCGTTATTATTACAGAATACGGCAGCGTATCAAAAATGATTGACAAAGATTGGTATATCAGCAACACCGACGAAGTGGCAAAATGGGCTTCGCATTACATCGGTACTGCCGAAAAATACGGCGTTCCCTGCGTGTGGTGGGATAACGGCTATCACGATTCGGGCAACGAGCTTTTCGGTATCTTCAACCGCCGCGAGCTTACGTGGTACGAGCCGAAAATTGTGGAGGCTATTATAAACTCGTTGACAGAATGAAAATAAACATGCCGCTCAATAAAGTACATTTTAAAACAAAATTAGCACTCTTAAATCAAGAGTGCTAATTTTTACATTATATACATATAAATATCATAAAATATACATGGTATACAGTTATACTATAATCAAGGGCAGAAAAAAGCCACAGACCTAATGTCTGCGGCACCACAAATTTGTATGTGGGTTTAATTTCCCTTTTAACAAAACATTTTATGCTGCCGAGCGACAAATAATCCGTACCTCACTGAATGAGATACGGATTGGCTGCGGGGACTCCCCGCTGGTGGAGATGAGGCGTACCGGGCTGAACCCACATACAGTTTTTACTATCTAAAGCGTCTCGTTAGACACTTCAAGAATATGGACACCTACGGCGTGTACTCCCATGAAATTGACGGAGATATGACTGATACGGCGACACTCGCTCAAGTATTTTCAAGCAAATTTTATCAGGATAAATACTCCCCGCAAACAGCACGCTTGCAGGGAGCATTATTATTTATCCTCGTCTTCTTTAGCCTTGGCTTCATCGAGTTCGGCAAGATCTGGCTTATCCAATAAACGATATACCTTAGCTCGTCCGATATATGCTTCTTTAAATTCGGGATTCAACTCAATTGCTTTATTGTAATCTTCAAGAGCATTATCACATTGCTCTAAGCCTGCGTATGCATCACCTCGGTTCTTGTAAGCTTCTGAATTGTTAGAATCCAACTCAATTGCTTTATTAGAATCTTCCATAGCTTTATCATACTGTTTTAATACAACGTATACCTCACTTCTATCACTATAAGCAATTGAAAAGTCTGAATCAATCTCAATTGCTTTATTGAAGTTTTCAATAGATTTATCATATTGATTTAAATTTGCATATGAAGTACCTCGGTTACAATAAGCGTCTGAATTATTGGGGTTTAACTCAATTGCTTTATTGTAGTCTTCAATAGCATTATCATATTGCTTTAAATTCGAATATGAATTGCCTCGGTTACAATAAACCATTGAATCATTAGGGTTCAACTCAATTGCTTTATTGTAATCTTCAACAGCTTTATCATATTGCTTTAAATCGGCATATGAATTGCCTCGACTATTATATGTAGGAGCAAAGTCACCATTAATTTCAATAGATTTATTAAAGCAATCAATAGCTTTCTGGAATTGTTTATTTTTTGCACATGCAATACCACGTCGAAAATAATCAAAATAAGACAATGTTTCTGATTCTTCGCGTTTCATTTCTAAAGCCACTTCTAGATTTTTGAGTTCTTTCACCTGTTGTGAATCACTATGTAATTCGCTCCATCTTTTATTATACTGATCTATCCTTAAATTACAACGTTGCTGAAGAATATTTGTAGTTTCTGGAGGAGTGATTTCAGTAGAATAAAATTTACTGCCGATATCTGCCATAAATGAATCAAATCCGTCAACCTCAACTAAAAATCCGTCTTTATCATTTATTAAATTTTGTATGGTTTCGTTTGGAAACCCATATTTTGGAATATAACACCAATATATTTTATTTCGTATTTTGACATTTTCATCACGCAAAAAATCCATTAAACTATGGTCGCCACCGCCATATCCTATTACTATAGGAGTAAATATCTGAAAAACAGATGATAATGCTTCACGCCATTCTTTACTGAGTTTATTTGTGTCATCACGGCTGTTTAACGGATTGAAAAAGAGACCACGGTGTATTTTGGCAACTATTGGACGATCAATAGAGGGAACGGAGATATAATCGGCAAGCAACTCATGATTTACAACCAACGGTTTTTTATCAGTGTACAAAAACAGCGCATCTTCTGTAAGACTGTCAAAATTTGTGGTTATAACAAGATTGTTCTTTTTTCCGTCTGTAAGCAGTTTTGCAAGTATACGATACCCCAAACTTGGTTCTGCCGACTCCATCTGCTTTTCCAAATACCTATATCCGTTATTGTAATCAGGATAAAATCTTAAAGTATACAAATCAAAATAATACTCACTTGAAAGTTTATTGTCTTTCCAATCATTTTCGATTTGAGAAAAATCATATTGTATAACGCCATCATCTTTAAGCTTTTTTGCATAATCACGTACAATTTGAGGATCTCCAAGAGGATTCTTTTCGTCCTTAGATTCTCCCATAAGATAATCCATCCATCTTTTTTCAAGTTCGATGCCCGATGCGATTCCCGATTCAATCGAAGCTCCCGAACCCAATATAAAACAAAATCGTTCATTATTTTCATTCGATTCCTGTATAACTTTTATCATCATTTCTGTTGAAATAATACGCCAATCTGGAATTAATTGTACACTCATACTTGCACCTCCTGATGAATATCGTTTTTCTATATTTATTTTACATCATTACCACAATAATGAC
>CAMWVO010000127.1 GCA_947177695.1 uncultured Clostridia bacterium | reverse complement strand
AAAAGCATTGAAATATGTCAAAATATATGCTATAATTTACACAAACAAAAATGGACGCTAATTTGTTTCAGACAAATTAGCGGTAAGAATAATTATAGCTGGAACGACATTCCAATTATAATAACGCTGTTATAAAAGCAGGAGGTAACCCCATGCCATTTACGATAGTCCGACAGGACATAACCAAAATGAAGGTTGACGCAATAGTCAACGCTGCCAATACCGACTTAGCTATGGGCGGCGGCGTTTGCGGAGCAATATTCAATGCAGCGGGTTCTGTTAAACTGCAGGAAGCCTGTGACAAGGTCTCTCCCATAAAAACAGGGGGCGCAGCTATCACACCAGGATTTAAGCTTCCCGCTAAGTACGTTATTCACGCCGCAGGTCCGATATATCATCAATGGAACGCCGAGGAGAATGAAAAGCTGCTCCGCTCCGCTTATACGGAGTCCCTTAAACTGGCAGCGAAAAACAAGTGCGGCAGTATTGCCTTTCCGCTTATATCAAGCGGTATTTACGGCTATCCAAAGGAGGAGGCTTTGCAGGTCGCTGTTGCTGCCATAAAGGATTTCCTTGCCGAAAATGATATGGACGTTTATCTTGTAATTTTCGACCGCGCTTCCTTTACAGTCAGCGAAAAGCTTATGGGAGCTGTGGAAAGCTACATAGACGAGAATTATGCTGACAGCCATTTTATAAGCCGTCGGGAAATATCAAATGTGGATTATGAAGAAATACATACACAGTTCATTGCCCAAAAAGAATCTTTGGCGGCTTCCCAAATTCTTGAGGATTTTATTGACAATCTGGACGAGCCGTTCAACACCACATTGCTGCGGCTTATCGACGCAAAGGGGAAAACCGATTCGGAGGTCTACAAGCGCGCCAATATTGACCGAAAGCTGTTTTCGAAAATCCGCACAGGAAAAGGCTATATGCCGAGCAAGCGGACGATTTTAGCTCTTGCAGTTTCTCTTGAGCTTACGTTGGAGGAAACCGATGACTTGCTGGAACGGGCAGGCTATGCGCTGTCCCACAGTCAGAAATTTGATGTTATTGTGGAATTTTTTATTGTCAACGGCAAGTATGATATTTTTGAAATTAACGAAGTCCTTTTTAAGTACGACCAGCCGCTTTTAGGTGCGAGTTAAAAAAGTTGTCGCTTTCAAAGCGACCAAATATAAGCTCTCCTGCTGTATTATATAAGTACAATAAAAAGCAGGAGGGCATTTTATATGAAAAAAAATTTAACTGAACTGGTATTTATCCTTGACAAAAGCGGGTCTATGGGCGGTCTTGAAAAGGACACTATCGGCGGCTACAACTCTATGCTGGAGAAACAGAAAAAGTTGGACGGCGAGTGCGTCATTACAACGGTGCTGTTTGACAATCATTATGAGCTGCTTCACGACCGCATTGACGTTCGCGCGATCAAGCCCATGACCGAAGAAGAATACTTTGTGGGCGGTTCTACGGCGTTGCTGGACGCTATTGGCAGGACTATTCACAAAATCGGAACGGTACAGAAAAACACCGCCGAGGAATACCGCGCGGAAAAAGTGATGTTCGTTATAATCACGGACGGCGAAGAAAACGCCAGCCGACGTTATTCTGCCGCGCAGGTCAAGGAGATGATCAATCGGCAGAAAGAAAAATTCGACTGGGAGTTTATATTCCTTGGAGCAAATATTGACGCTGTGGAAACGGCGGGACGTTTCGGCATTGACGCAGACCGAGCCGTGGATTATGTTCCCGACAGCGAGGGTACGGAGCTGAATTTCTGCGTGATGTGTGAAACTGTATCTGCGTTCCGTGAGTGCGGAGTTGTTCCCTCTGCGAGCCTTGATAAAATCAGAACGGACATGAAGAAAAGGGGTAGGCGTAGGTGATTTGGAGCAATTGTTAAGTTTGTATATAATTGGTAAAATATAAAAACATAGCTATAATCGTTCAGATTTCAAAAGAATATATTAAAAAGCAGACTTTTGTCAATGACGTAAGTCTGCTTTTATAATCCGCTGTATTTGTCCTTATAACGATATTTTTTAAAACTTCTATATCGCTACCCGACTAAGGGCTGAGCCTTTACCCTTATTGGCATACATTGTCAATAAGGGTAAAATGCTCCCATGGGTAATAATACTTTTGTATCGTTACCCGTCAAATGTGAGGCAGGAATTTTCTGTATATACTTTAGTTTATGTTGTGATACTTATTCAGAGTTAATTAAGTGATTTTTTTGTCAATTAAGTGATTGTTGTTGAAAAAAACGGTAGAATTGTGTTATAATTAAAACAATTTTTTTAAAGGAGTTTTTTGCAATATGGAGCTTTTAACAGAAAATGAAAGAAGCGCAAATCTGGCAGCGGCAAAGGTAATGCGTATCAGTATGATCGTGCTGACGGTGGTATTTATTCTGAATGTGGTCGGAATTTTTATCGTTAATATGACCTCGATGATTATCGCTTATGCTATGGGAATGCTTATGCTTTTTATCCCAACGCTTCTCTGTGATATAATGAAAAAAAGCGGTGAGGGATATGTAAAATACGTCTGCACCTCCTGTGCGGTAATTTTCACAAGCGTACTTGCGGCAATCCTTACGAAACACGCTGTTTTGCTGTATGTTTACCCGATAGCCATTTCAAGCCTTTATTTTTCAAGCAAGCTGAACATCTTCTCAACGACTTTTACTGTTATAATGGTATCTATCGCACAGCTCGTCTCCTTTTACATACCCTGCGACAAGGACGCTAATTTCAGCGATTTTAAAGGCGTGACGCTGTTCGGAATATTCCCGCGGGCTATGATACTGTTTGCCATATCGATGATCTTTACAATGCTCTGCAAGCGCACCGCCGCAATGCTGGGCAACCTTATGGGCGCAGAACAGCAGGAGCAGCTCCGCGAAAAGTCGGCGGAGATATCAAAAGCTTTGGTCACGGCGCTAACGGAAATGGACAGTATTTCAGCGCATTCCGCCGAATCAGGCAGGAACATGACGGAGCAGTCGGAAAATGTCATGCGGGACAGCGAGGAAAATTCCGAGCATATCCGTTCGATCGGTGAAAATATGAGCGAGATCTCTGAAAATCTCCGCAATCTCGATAATATGAGCCGCGAGATCGAACAGCTTTTGAGGCATTCCGATGAGATAACCGCCGAAAACAATGAATCGCTGCTCCGCGCCGAAGACGGAATGAAGCAGATATACGCTCACACCGACGACAGCATGAAGATAATTTCAGAGCTTTCCGAACAGTCGGAACGAATTGCCAAGATAGTCGAGATGATCGACGATATTTCACTGCAAACCGATATTCTCGCCATAAACGCTCAGATAGAGGCGGCTCATGCAGGAAGTGCAGGCGCAGGCTTTGCGGTAGTTTCGCAGGAAATAGGCACGCTTTCGGTACGTACTAAAAGCTCGGCGAAGGATATAGGCGACATTATTTCACTTTTCATGAAGAATATAAACGCCGCAGTTTCCGCAATGGAGCAGAACTCTGCGCTCACGCAGGAGGGTATGGAAAATATGAAGCTGATGAAAGCCTCGGCGGATAAGATAAGCAGCTCCAACAGCGAAATTTCCAAAAATGTCGGACATATCACAGAGGTGATATCATGCGTTGCAAAAAGCGGGAACGAGGTCACGGACAGGCTTTCGGGCGTAAGCGAAAATATTGAAAAGAACTATGTTGCCGTGTCCTCGGTTTCGGAAACGATACGGCAGAACAGCGAGGACATAGAAACTCTCGGCGAAATGGTAAAGGATATCCGCGAAATGTCCGAACAGCTTGATATGCTTGTGAAATAACGCCGGAAACACAGATATATGATTTTTGTCAACATGGGCAGCAACCAACACTTGATGATTTTCCCCGAAAACTTTTCTTGCCCGCTCCACGCAAATCTTGTGGGCTTCTTCGGGCGAAACTTCGGCAGAACAATATGCTGTAAGAGTGCGGCCGGTTTTTCTCCACAATTGCCGACTTGCAGGAGAGTACCACATTCGGAGCAAAGGCACATAAGACAGCTATCGTCAACCTCATAAAGCACAGTCTGATTGAATGCGGGTGCAAATATATGCCTGCAAAAAAGTATTTCAGGTTATACAAAAGCGGTATCGTGAAAATGATACCGCTTTTTATAAATAATGCAGAGAGATAAAAGTTAGGACAAATATATACTTTTAAACAAATTGTAAAATAAATATAAAATTTCGCTCTTTATATTGACACTGTGTCAGAATAATGTTATGCTTATTATGCTGACACAATGTCAGAATAATAACGGAGGTAATTTGCTATGAAGAAAAATATCGGTTCAACATTGGCTCTCTATCCTATGCCTGTTACTGTTATCGGCGCAATGAACGGCGACAAGCCCACGTGGACCTTAGTTGGTCATTTGGGTATTATAGGTCACGACCGCGTTCTGGTAAGCCTTGCCGCGCCGCACTATATCAACGAAAAAATCAAGGAAACCAAAAAGCTGTCTATAAACATTGTTGACGAGAAAATTTTGCCGCAGGCAGACTATGTCGGTTCTGTCAGCGGAAATAAAACAGATAAATCGGAAGTTTTCGCTTATGAAAAGGGCGAATCGGGAACTCCTGTCATAAACGACGCGCCGCTCACTATGGAGTGCAGCGTGGCGGACGTTTACGAAACTCCCAACTTTGAAAGCTTTATCTGTACCATTGACAATACCTATGTATCCGAGGAACATTTAAACGCAGAGGGAAAGATAAATTACAATACGCTGAAGCCCGTATTATTTGAATTTCCCACATATAACTATCTGAAAACGGGAGATGTTATCGGCAAGTGCCTTTCCATGAAAGAGAACTATAAAAAGGTGGAAACGGAAAAATGAAAAAGAAAATTTTTGTTCCGCTTATTGCATTTGCAATGACAGCAATGCTGTTTTCGGGCTGTTCGCAAACAAACGGCAATGAAAACTCTGCAAACCGCGCAAAGCCTGCTTTAACGGAAAGAGCTGAAAAGCGGGCTGTCTCAAGCTGGAAAATGCCTGCCGATTCGGACGCGCCCATGGTCTATATGACCTCCGAAATAAGCTCGGATAAGTTAATGGATATATATGCGGCTCTGGGGGCTTCTCCCGAGGGAAAAATTGCTGTTAAGCTAAGCACGGGAGAACCGGGAAGCAATTATCTGCGGACAGACCTTATCGGAGGACTGGTTCAGTCCCTTGACGCAACTATTGTGGAGTGCAACACCGCTTACGGCGGCTCTCGGGCAAACACGGCTATGCATTATCAGGTTGCGGAGGAGCACGGTTACACGGATATTGCGGATGTGGATATTATGGACGAGAACGGCTCTATGACCATTACGGTAACAGGCGGCAGCAATCTTACGGAAAACTATGTGGGCGCAAATTTTGCTAACTACGATTATTATGTAGTCCTCTCCCATTTCAAGGGACACGCTATGGCGGGCTTTGGGGGAGCTATAAAAAATATTTCCATAGGCATTGCCTCATCGGAGGGAAAGGAGCATATCCATTCGGCGGGAAAGGGCGGCAATATCTGGAGCGCGCCGCAGGATCCGTTTCTCGAATCTATGGCGGAGGCGGGGAAATCCGTTGCCGACGCGCTGGAGGGAAACATTCTTTACATCAATGTAATGAACCGTCTGTCGGTGGACTGCGATTGTGACGGAAGTCCTGCCGAACCCGATATGCACGACATCGGGATACTTGCTTCCTTTGACCCTGTTGCCCTTGACCAAGCGTGTATAGACTTGGTGTACAGCGCAGAGGACGGAAAGTCGCTGATAAAGCGTATCGAATCAAAGAACGGACTGCACACTCTTGAACACGCCGAGAGTATCGGTCTCGGAAGCCGCGCCTATCGTTTGGAGAGCATAGATGATTGATATACTGAGGCGGGAAGCCGTCTACTTTTGGTATTATTTCAGCATACAGCTTGAACAGATCTTTTGGTACTGGGTCTTGGGAATGGTTATCGGTTCACTTGTGTCCGTGTTTTTGAAAAATCATATCCATGACTTGTTCCGTTCCCTTGGGTCAAAAAGGCTGGACGCATTCGGAATAGTTATTGCAAGCGCACTTGGAATAGCATCGCCCTTATGTATGTACGGAACAATCCCGATAGCCGCATCCT
>CAMWVO010000126.1 GCA_947177695.1 uncultured Clostridia bacterium | reverse complement strand
TGTCCCCTTCGCCATTGCCGACGCCACCACATTGACCGAGGCGGGATATGTGGGCGACGACGTTGAAAACGTGCTTGTGAGACTTTTGCAGGCTGCCGATTTCAACGTTGAAGCTGCTCAGCGCGGAATTATCTATATTGATGAGATCGACAAGATCGCAAGGAAGTCCGAGAACACCTCCATCACCCGCGACGTAAGCGGCGAGGGAGTTCAGCAGGCTCTCCTTAAAATAGTTGAGGGAACCGTTTCAAACGTTCCTCCTCAGGGCGGAAGAAAACACCCTAATCAGGAATTTATCCATGTTGATACCAAAAATATCCTTTTCATTTGCGGCGGAGCTTTTGACGGTCTTGACAGAATTATCCAAAAGCGTACCGAGTCATCGTCGCTTGGTTTCGGCGCGGATATCAAAACAAATGCAGAAAAGGCAAAGGGTATCTACAAGGGCGTTATTCATCAGGACTTTGTCAAGTACGGAATGATCCCCGAACTTGTAGGCCGTATGCCTGTTATTACCGTCCTTGACGAGCTTGACGAGAAAATGCTGACAAGAATACTCACCGAGCCGAAAAACTCGCTTGTGAAACAGTACAAAAAGTTGTTCGAGCTGGACGGTATCGAGCTTACCATTGAGCCGGAGGCTATGAAAGCGATCGCGAAAAAAGCCATTGACCAGAAAACCGGTGCGCGCGGTCTGCGTTCGATCGTTGAGAAAATTTTACAGCAGTCAATGTTTGAGTTGCCGTCCGATAATGATGTGTGCGGTCTTACGGTCACGGAGGCGTGCGTCACTGATGATGTGAAGCCGTTGGCGAAGATTGGTAAAAAGAAGATTCTGAAAAAATAATAAAAATGCGCTTTTTGATTTTATGCTGATTCTTGTTTCGGAGACAGCAGGGGGGCTGCGGCTCTCTTGCGCCTGAAATTCGGATTCATTGTCAGAAAGCGCATTTTCGGCAAGTTAATTTATTGTATGTAATTATTCATTATTTTTTTACAAAGACGATTTATACTAAATTTGTTATCTTAAATTGTTACTTGAAAAATCGTAAAATATAATATATAATAGATAGTGTATTACGATAATTTATGTCGATTTATCGACGCAGGAGGTTATTATGAGGACGAAACTTGAAAAAACTTCCATCCCTGCTCTGGCAATGAGGGGCGTGGTAGTTTTTCCGAATATAGTTATGCATTTTGACGTATCGCGTGAAAAGTCGGAATCTGCTCTTAAAGCGGCTTTGAAAAATGACAAAATGATTTTCCTTGCCACTCAGAAGGACGACTTGGTAGAGGATCCGTCCGTAAAGGATCTGTACCGTGTTGGCGTTGTTGCCGAGATAAGGCAGACTCTTAAAGGCGCTGACGGTATCACCCGCGTTCTTGTGGAGGGAAAATACAGAGCAAAGCTGCTCGATATCGTTGAGAGCGAGCCGTATCTCATCGCCGAGATAAAGGAATTTCCCGAAATAAACAGACTTCGTACCGATGAGATTGAGATCGAAGCTGTTATACGCGCTATAAAGCAGGCATTCTATCAGTACTCAATGCTTATGCCGAGAATGCCCAAGGAGCTTGTATCGTCTATCATGGACGAAAAAGACCCGTTCAAGGTGTTTGAAACACTGGTGTTCAACATTCCTCTTGCAGTCGAGGACAAGGAAATGCTCCTTGAGGAAAGCCATATAATTTCCCGTTTGGGTATGCTTCTGGCGATGATATCCCGCGAGGTAGAGGTACTGGATATCGAACGTCACATTCAGGCGAGAGTACGTGACCAGATAGACAACAGCCAGCGGGAATATTATCTGCGCGAGCAGATGAAAGCCATAGCAAGTCAGCTGGGCGAGGACGAGGAGTACCAGGACGAGGTAGACGAATACACCGAAGCTATCATGAAGCTTGATCTCTCGGAAGAGACAAGAACCAAGCTTCTGAAAGAAGCCGACAGGCTCAACAGAATGTCTCAGTCCTCACAGGAGGCGTTTGTTATACGCAACTATCTGGACAACGTTTTAGAGCTGCCGTGGAACAAGTCCACAAAGGACAGAAACGATATAAATAAGGTCAAAGCCGCTCTCGATAAGGATCACTACGGTCTCGAAAAGGTCAAGGAAAGAATTCTGGAGAACATTGCGGTCAGAGAGCTAAAACCCGACATCAAGGGACAGATCATCTGTTTAGTCGGACCTCCCGGTGTGGGTAAAACCTCCATCGGAAAATCCATCGCTTCCGCGCTGGGCAAGAAATACCAGAGGGTATCACTGGGCGGCGTTCGTGACGAATCCGATATCCGCGGTCACAGAAAGACCTACATAGGCGCAATGCCCGGCAGGATAATCAACGCCATGAAGCTGGCTGGAAGCAACAATCCGCTTATTTTGCTTGACGAGATCGACAAGCTCACTCACGATATGAGGGGAGACCCCTCCTCCGCGCTTTTGGAGGTTCTTGACAGTGAGCAGAACAATGCTTTCCGCGACCATTATATAGAGGTTCCTTTTGATCTGAGCAACGTGCTTTTCGTTACTACGGCAAACACCACTCAGACCATCGACCCGCCGCTCCTCGACCGTATGGACGTTATCGAGATAACAAGCTATACCCGCGAGGAAAAGTTCCATATCGCAAAGGAACATCTTGTTCCCAAGCAGCTTAAAGCGAACGGTCTGAAAGCGGTTATGCTGAAGATCACCGATGAGGCGCTCTATATGCTTATAGACAACTACACCAAGGAAGCTGGCGTCAGAACTCTTGAACGCCGTATCGCCGAGCTTTGCAGGAAGTCCGCAAAGCTGATAGTAAGCGGGGAGAAGAAGTCTGTCCGCATCGGCGAAAGAAACGTGGAGCAGTTCCTCGGAGCTAAAAAATACCTTGACGACGAGTATTCCAAGAGCAACGAGATAGGTCTGGTAAACGGTCTTGCATGGACATCCGTGGGCGGCGTGGTTATGCCACTGGAGGTTTCCGTGTTTGACGGAAAGGGTACTATCGAGACTACAGGCTCTCTGGGAGACGTTATGAAAGAGAGCGCGAAGATCGCTGTAAGCTATGTTAGGGGAATTTCCGACAAGTACGCTATTTCCCCCGATTTCTACAAGGAAAAGGATATTCATATCCACGCTCCCGAGGGGGCTACCCCTAAGGACGGTCCGTCTGCGGGCGTAACAATGACAACCGCGCTGGTGTCCGCGCTGGCGAATATTCCTGTCCGTCACGACGTGGCAATGACGGGAGAGATCACTCTCCACGGAAAGGTTCTGCCTATCGGCGGACTCCGTGAGAAAACAATGGCTGCCTACAAGGCTGGCATGAAAACGGTGATAATCCCTGCGGCGAACAAGGGCGATCTGGAGGAAGTTGACAAGGTTGTAAAGGAAAACATAAACTTTGTTTACGCCGAGAAAATTTCCGACGTTTTAGAAGTCGCTCTCGAAAAAACAGAGCCGAAATACATCAAGCCCAAGCGTTCGGAAAGCAGCGAAAACCGTGAGAACCGCAGCGTGGCAAGTTCGTAATAAATTATAAGCTATGGGACGGGGAAGTACCGTCCCGTGTGCTTTGAGGACAAGTGAAAGGAACGCACTATATGAATTTTAACAAAGCGGAGTTTTACGCTTCATATGGCAGATTCGACCAGATCCCCGACGGAGAAAAGCCCGAGGTGGCGTTTGCGGGACGTTCAAACGTGGGAAAATCCTCGCTTATAAATAAAATTTTCAACAGAAAAAATCTTGCGAGAGTGTCGTCCGTTCCGGGCAAGACCGCCACGATAAATTTCTACACTGTGGACGATATTTATCTGGCGGACTTGCCGGGCTACGGATATGCAAAAATTTCCAAAAGTGACAAGCAAAGGTGGTCGGGACTTATCGAGGGATATCTCACTTCCGACAGAGATATCGCGATTGTAATACAGCTTGTGGATATGCGTCACCCGCCCTCTGCGGACGACTTGCAGATGATAGATTTTCTTATCGAGCGGGAGCAGCCTTTCGTAATAATCTTTACAAAGGCGGATAAGCTTTCCAAACGTCAGCGGGAGGAGCGCATGGCAGGCTTTGCGCAGGAAATACCGTATTTCGACAGTATCGAGACCATAGAGTTTTCCGCGGTGACTGGTGAGGGCGTTGACAAGATACGCGCGGTCATTGAGGAAGCTACTGCATTTGAAAATGAATGATTGGATTTTAATATATGCACAGTCTATACAAATCATGGGCTAATATGTTCTATAAATAGGTATATTTTGCAGGAATTGTTGAAATTCCTGCAAAATTTTTGAAGACTGATATTGACAAATTATGATAAATTGTGTATTATAGTATTATACATATAGGCAATTTTTAACGTCTTAAATAAATGTTCATAAGCTTGGAGAATAAAATGGAGATCAAATACAGAACTGCCGAAGAAAGCGATATCGATACAATTTGCAGCTTGGTCGGCAGGGCGATAGACAATATGGAGGAAAACAAAATTTTCCAGTGGGATAAGGTATATCCGTCACGGGAGGTTTTTGCCGAGGACATATCCAAAGGCGAGCTGTTTGTAGGTACGCTGGACGGAGATATAGCCGTACTGTACACAATAAACATGGAATGCGACAGCGCATACGATAAATGCCGCTGGAAATATACGGACTGCGAATACCGAATTATTCACAGGCTATGCGTTGATCCGAAATATCAGAACAGGGGAATAGCCAAAAATACTTTAAATCATATCGAAAAAGAGCTGAAAAAAGTTTCCGTAGAGGCAATACGGCTTGATGTGTTCAGCAATAATCCGTCTGCACTTGCTTTGTATCTGAACAGCGGGTACGAAAAGGCGGGCATTGCGGACTGGCGAATGGGCAGATTTTTCCTTATGGAAAAAAGCTTGTGATAACAGCAATGAGACACGCTATATCTTGAAAGGAGCATAAGTTTGAACAAGTCCGCTAAAACACGTTTTGCTGTTTTTAGTATTATTTATTTTCTTTTGCTTGTTTCTGCGTTTGCATATATAAGGGAGTATGCAGAACTGTTATATACCGAAGCAGCTGAACCTGTCGCGGACTTCTATGTGGACGGATCGGATTTTACGGGAATTGTAAATTCGGGAATTTCTGCTTTTAATTCGATGGTTGATTTTTTTGTACTTATATCTTACTTTATTGCAATGATTATAGTATCTGCTGTATTGGTTGTTCCGTTTAGATTTATTGCAGTAAGAAAAACGAGACCTGTAACCGATCACGAAGTCAAGCTTACATTAAAGGTTATTGCTGCGGGGGCAGCTGTGACGCTGGCAGCAGGAATAATTTGCTTTAAAGTCAGTTTTTTTATCCCTATGGCAATAATGGTTTTGATTCCGTTTGCGTTTGAAATGTCTGTGTATTGGTCTGCACTTAGGTCAAAAAATAAAATGAACATATTAAAGAATGAAGCTGATAATACTGTGACGCTTAGTTCAAATCTTGAAAGGAGCATAAAAATGTTTGTATCAAAAAATCTTGCGGTGAATGAAAAGGGACATCTTACTATTGGAGGAACAGACGCGGTAGACCTTGCCAAAGAGTACGGCACGCCGCTTTACATTATGGACGAGGATCTTATCCGCGAAAACTGCCGAAGCTTCAAGCAGTCTATGGACAGCTACTACGGCGGCGCGGGACTGGTGTGCTATGCCAGCAAAGCCTTTTGCTGCAAGGAAATGTGCAGGATAATGATGGACGAAGGTCTGGGACTGGACGTTGTTTCCGAGGGTGAGCTTTACACTGCGGCAAGCGTGGACTTCCCTATGGAAAAGGTCTGCTTCCACGGCAACAACAAGACCGATGGTGAGCTTTCAATGGCTCTGGAGAAAAATGTTGGCAGGATAATCGTGGACAACATTTTCGAACTGGAGCGTCTTAACAAGCTTGCCTGTGAGCGCAATACCAAGGCGAATATCATGTTCAGGATCAAGCCCGGCATTGACGCGCATACACACGATTTTATCAGAACGGGACAGATCGACAGCAAATTCGGTTTCGCGCTGGAAACAGGCGAGGCGTTTGACGCAGTGAAAAAAGCAGTTTCCCTTGAGCATATCAACCTGGTGGGACTTCACTGTCACATCGGCAGTCAGATTTTCGACATAGACCCATTTGTCCTTGCGGCAGAGGTTATGATGAACCTTATTGCTCAGATCAGGGA
>CAMWVO010000125.1 GCA_947177695.1 uncultured Clostridia bacterium | reverse complement strand
CTCGGAATAGCCTGCGATTTTCGCAAGCAGCGTATTGTCAAGCTCGTCCTTTAAATGCGCTTCGATATAGTCGATAACGCGCCGGATATGCGTCTGCTCCATGCTCGTCCCTCCCGCTGTAATTATAGCATATTTACTGTTCGGAGGATTGATAAAAATTGCGGAATTTATTCAGCTGTGAAATCAATTTCAATGCGCGTTCCGTGAGAAAGAATAACGCCGTCCGTAAGCCTTATTTGCAGAATACAGGTATTGACGTCGCTGAAATCATTGTGACCGTTGTCTATCCACTCGGCAAAGACATTTTTCAGCTTTTCGGCAATTTCCGAATTTTCCGCCTTGCCGAAGTATCCCATATTAACGCCCTCTCCGTGAGCGGTAAACCACTCTCCCGCGACCGCGACAACAGGATTTCTCTTTATCTGCTTCATTTTAGCGGAAATTCCGTAAGTGATAACATAGAACGCTCCGTTCTCGTAATAGGCGTCTACGTTTCTGACGTACGGAACTCCGTTTTCAACAGTCGCAAGAGCGATAATGCTGTCCTTGCCGAAGCGTTCATTCATTATCTGCTTGGTTTTCTCATTAAGCTTTTCCACGGCTGTTACTCCGTTATATTGTTCTTTATTTTAGCGGCTGTAAGTGTATTCCTCATAAGCATTGCAATAGTCATGGGACCCACGCCTCCGGGAACGGGCGTTATGTACCCCGCCTTATCAAAGCAAGCCGCATAGTCCACGTCACCGCAGAGCTTGCCCTCGCTGTTGCGGTTCATTCCCACGTCGATAACGACTGCACCCTCCTTGACCATATCGGGAGTTACAAAGCCCGCTTTTCCCACGGCGGCAACGAGAATATCCGCCTGCGAGCAAATTTCCGCAAGGTTTTTCGTGCGGGAATGACATATCGTAACCGTGCCGTTTTTATGAAGAAGAAGCATTGCCATAGGCTTGCCCACGATATTGCTCCTGCCGATAACAACGCAGTTTTTGCCGCACACGTCCACGCCCGTTTCGGCGATAAGCTCCATAACACCCGCGGGAGTGCAGGGCAGAAAGCTGAAATCACCTATCATGATGTGTCCCACGTTTTCGGGGTGGAAAGCGTCCACGTCCTTGTCGGGACGGATAGCGTTGATTATCGCATTCTCGTTTATCTGCTTTGGCAGAGGTAGCTGCACCAGTATGCCGTTTACCTTGTCGTCATTGTTGAGCTTTTCCACAAGTTCAAGAAGCTCTGCTTCGGTAGTCTCTTCGGGGAGAGCATACTCATAGGACGTAAAGCCCACCTCGGCGCAGGCTTTTTTCTTGTTGTTTACGTATACGCGGGAAGCAGGATTGTCACCCACGATAACCACCGCAAGACCTATTTCTATCCCCTTTTGTTTAAGTACCTCCGCTTCTTTGCGGACCTGCTCCTTTACCTTTGCGGAAACCGCTTTGCCGTCAATTATCTGTGCCATCGGTAATTTCCTCCTGTTCGTTATCATCGTTATCCTCGTCCGTAAGCCTGTCCTTGGGACTTAGCTCCTCTGCGGAACTCAGCTTAGCAGCCGCCTTTGCGCTTTTCTTAGCCGCTCTTTTTTCCTCGTCAGCTTTGTACTTTTCGTCCGTCTCCGCAATAAGCCGTGCGGACTCCTCGGTGTCCTTATAGAAAACGTATTCGCCGTCCATTTTTATTTTGTACCGCTTGAAAGCGATGACCGCTATGGCTGCAACAACGCATATCCCTGCCACAAGCTGAGAAATCCTTATGTGTCCCACCATAAGGCTGTCCGTCCGCAGACCCTCGATAAACACACGTCCCAGACCGTACCAGCCGATGTACATAAAGAACAGCTCGCCGTCGAATTTGCGGCGTTTCGAGTACAGGTGCAGAAGCAAAAATCCCACCAGACACCAGATTGATTCGTACAGAAAGCATGGGTGTACGGGCGCGGACGGATCAACCACAACTCCCGTGGACGCAAATATCTCATCAGCCGTCGCCTTTAGCTGCGCCTGAATTTTGGGACTTGTCATTCCCCAGGGAAGAGACGTGTTGCTGCCGAAGCACTCATGGTTGAAAAAGTTTCCCCATCTGCCCACGCCCTGACCTATCAGAAAGCCCATTCCCACAAGGTCAAGAAGCGGCATGAACCGCAGCTTCCGTATCTTAGCCATGACCGCTCCGAACAGCACCGCTCCGATAAGTCCGCCGTAAATGGCAAGACCGCCGCTGTGTACCGAAAAAATCTTTATAAGATCGTTCTTGTAGTTGTCCCACTCCAGAAAGACGTAGTAAAATCTTGCGCATATCAGCGCGCCCACAAAGCCCGTTATTACCACGTCAACGGCACGGTCGTCGTCAATGCCGAAGCTTCGCATTCTTCTGAAGCAGTAGACCGCCGCCAGAAACATTCCCAGAATTATCACGAGCGCATACCACTTTATCGTAAATCCGAAAACGGTAAACGCGTCGCTGTAAACGGGAAGCTCTATGCCCAGCGAGGGAAAGGATACTGTGTTCCACTCCGCGTTTGTCAAGCCTGCTCCCCCTCTCCGTGAACAGGCTCGATGATCGAGATCGTAACCTTTTCGGTATCGAACTGTTTGTCAAGTCTTGCGGAAACGTCCTCAAAGGTCACCTTTGCAACGGTTTCGATAATGTCGAACGCCGAAAGCTTTTCCATTCCCGCGTTGAGCATTACCGTAGCGATAGCCTCGGAGTCATTAAGATCGCGTATCAGCGCGCCGTAGTAGGACTTTTTCACTGCCTCGAAGCGGTCTTTGTCAAGCCCCTCTTTCTTGCAGCGGTTTATTTCCTCGATAAGCTTATCACGCACAAGCTTGGGATTTCTCGACTCTCCTCCGAATATCGAGCAGAAGTATCCGTCGCCAAGAAATACCTCCGACGAGAATGAGGAGTTTATCAGTCCGTCGTCGTAAAGCTTTTTATAGAACGCGGAGCTTTCGTCCGACAGAAGCGACAGGACAAAATTAGTCTCTATCTCCGCTCTTACCTGTTCCAGACCGCTTTCGGGCTTTGCCTTGAAGCCGATGTTGAATATAGGCATTGCAACTTCAAGCTTTTGGACGACTTCCTTTTCGCAGACCGTTTCGGGTTCAGGCTCGAACGCAGTCTCAAGCTCGGGGTTCTCGTTGTTTTTCAGCAGCTTGTCGCAAAGCTCCAGAGCCTTGTCCTCGTCAATATTTCCCGCAATGCTGAGCACCATATTGTTAAGGTTGTAGAACGTATTGTAGCACTTGTAGAGCAGGTCAGCGTTGATCTGAGCGATGCTCTCCACAGTACCCGCAATGTCTATCTTGACGGG
Source organism: uncultured Clostridia bacterium (assembly GCA_947177695.1). Classification (GTDB taxonomy): domain Bacteria; phylum Bacillota; class Clostridia; order Oscillospirales; family Ruminococcaceae; genus RGIG8773. The sequence goes on along the minus strand of CAMWVO010000125.1, from coordinate 2,897 downwards.
GTGATTGAGATACAGCCCCTGAAGCATATTGAAAAATACTCTCCAATTGGCGTTGTCGTCGTACATACGAATTTCCTGACCGATAATGCCCTGCTCCTTCTGGACAGTCTCCTCGGTGAAGTATGGGTCCTGTACAAAGTTTAAGAGTATCTCCAGCGACTCGTAAACGTTGTCGGTGCAGCTGAACAGGTAGCAGGTCTTGTCAAATGTGGTGTAGGCGTTTGCGGACGCTCCCGTTTTCGCGTAAAGGCTGAACACGTCGCAGTCCTCGTTTTCAAACAGCTTATGCTCCAGATAGTGAGCGATACCGTTGGGAACGGTGACGAAATCGGGTTCGGACTTGGTTTTGAATTTGGTGTTTATAGAGCCGTACTTTGTACCGAACAGCGCGTAGGTAGTGCTGTAGTTCTCCATCTTCCAGATATAGATGTTAAGACCCGTAGGGTGCTTCACATAGGTGTACTGCTCCCCTGTGCGTTCGTTTCTGATAATTTTCTTTTCCATTATTCGCAAGCCTGAAGCTTAGTTTCAGGCTTTTGCCTCCTTTCCGGTAAGAACATATACGGTGTCCAGCCTGACCGATTCGGCAGCCTTTATAACTTCCTCGCGGGTTATCTTTTTCAGCTTTTCTATCATTTCCTCGGGAGAAAGCGAGTCTCCGGAATAGCTGCGGCTGAAATACCATTCCGCAATGGAGCGCGCTCCGTCGCTTACGCCTCTCCAGGAGTTCATAATGGACTTGCGGGCGTTTTCCATGTCCTCGTCGGTAAAATCACCGCGGCGCACTGCGTCAAGCTGATTGAGTATCTCCGCCTCGGCTTTGGCTATATTTTCCTGTTCAACACCGCTGTCAACGTACAGCGTACCCTTTTTGTCGTTGTATCCCGACGAGCAGTAGTAGCACAGGCTCAGCTTCTCGCGGACGTTCATAAACAGCTTTGAGATAGGCGTTGCGCCGAAAATGGCGTTCATAAGCTTTAACGCAACGGGGTCGCCGCAGTCGGTCTTGAAGCCCATGACCATTTTGCTCTGGGCAACGTCGTATCTTTCGGTAACTCTGCAAACCTCGCCTTTAAGGGGAGATTTTGCAGAGGAATTGTCTCCGCCGAAAGCCCTGTCAATTGAGTTCAGAGCGTCGGTAATAATCTTTTTACAGCCTGCGGACTCCTGCGCTCCCACAAAGAAAATCTCTATCTGCGCGGTTTTGAGCAGTTCCAGATACTGCCTAAAGGCGTCCGCAGAGGTCAGCTTCTCCGCATGGGAAACGTCTCCCTTTACCGAAACGGCGGCGGGCTCGTCCCTGAAAATATTTATATTTGCGCGCTTAAAGGCAAAGGAACGCTTTTCGTTTATCTCCGCCTCGATATCGTCGATAAGCTCCTGCTTTTTCAGTTCAAAATCCTTTTCAAAGAAAACTCCGTCCTGCAAATGGGGACTTGTAAGGCAGTCCGTCATGACCTTAGTCATTTCCTCGGTAACAGCCTCGCCGTCAAAAGCGTAGCGGTCGTTGATGCAGCCCGCCATCAGAGACAGCACCTGACTGTCCCCCATTTTGGACACAGAACCCTTTAATACCGCGCCGTACAGCTCGGAAAGCTTTTTGTTAAGCTCCGTAAGTGTGGGATAAACGCTGCTGCTTCCGGCTAAAATATAGGGTATAACAGCGTTGAGCGAAGCGGTCTCCTGTGAAAGTCCGGTAACAAAATGCATAATAACGGTGTTTGTTTTCTGGCGTTCATTGATGATAGAATTGTAATGAATACCGTCACCGAGCTTTTCACGATTGTACTTTATTGCCAATCTTATCAACTCCTCTTAAATGATGTGCATAATACATACTCTTTTATTATAACACATCTTTTTTTATAATTCTATACCTTGACAAAAAAAAAGTTAAGGATTACAATATATATACGGTTTTTTTGCAAAACTATATATTTGCGGGTATTGCATATGTGTTGACCGACAGTTCCGGTCTTAGTATAATGTATACAGATTTAATCGCTTTATGCGGATATTGGAGGGTATTATGGCATCACAGAAAATCAATCCAAAGGAATGTCCTCGTTATTTGAACGAGTTTTTCACATTTCAGCGGGTCGTAAAAATCAAAGCCGAAAGGACGCTCGAATCATACTATATTGACCTGCGTATTTTTTTGAGATACGTTAAGCTTACTAAAGGAGAAGTAAGTCCCGGTACGCCCATGAATGACATCACAATATCGGATGTCCCGCTTGAATGGGTTCGGGATTTTTCAAAGCTTGATATACTCAATTACCTCAGCTATGTGGCAACAGACCGCGGCAACACCGCCAAAACAAGACACCGCAAGCTTGCTTCCCTGAAAGTGTTCTACAAGTGTCTTTACCGCGACCTTAACCTTATTCCCAGCGACCCCACAAAGGATATCGACTATCCCAAAATGCACGAGCATCTGCCGAAATTTCTTACCCTCAACGACAGCATAAAGCTGCTTGAAAACATGAACAGAGACGACCCCTACTACTACAGGGATTACTGCATAATAACCCTTTTCCTGAACTGCGGAATGCGTCTCAGCGAGCTTGTGGGACTGAACCTCCAGGACGTAAACCTTGACGAGCGCACCATGCGTCTGCTCGGTAAGGGCGACAAAGAGCGTATCATTCACATCAACGACGCCTGCGCGGATTCTATCCTGCAGTACGTAAAGGAAAGGCAGCCCTCCCCTGTCGAGCCTGACGCGCTCTTCCTGAGCAAACGGGGAACGCGTATTACCAACAGGCGGGTACAGCAGATAGTTGACAACGCTCTGCGGGACAGCAATCTTGACAATCAGGGGTACTCCACCCACAAGCTGCGTCATACCGCCGCGACCCTTATGTATCAGCACGGAAACGTGGATACCCTTATCC
>CAMWVO010000124.1 GCA_947177695.1 uncultured Clostridia bacterium | reverse complement strand
TTATTTGCAATAGGATTATTTGCAACAGCACTCGCCAACGGGAACAGTCCACTTGTGAGTATCCTCGATCTTGCCCCACTGAATACCCGTAAGAGTATCGTAAAGCTTCTGGGAGATAGCGCCGATCTTGCCGTTGTTTATGGTCATTACCTTATCGCCGTATTTAAGCTCGCCCACGGGAGAAATTACCGCAGCCGTACCTGTGCCGAACGCTTCGTCGAACTTGCCCTCCTCGTAAGCCTTTACAAGCTCGTCTATCTCGATATCACGCTCCGTAACCTTGTAGTTCATGGATTTCAGCAGCTCAATGCAGGACATTCTTGTGATACCGCTGAGTATGGAGCCTCTGTCAAGGCTTGGTGTGATCACCTCGCCGTCAACAACGAAGAATACGTTCATTGCACCTACTTCGTCGATGTACTTCTTGTGTACGCCGTCAAGCCAGAGTACCTGCGCGTAGCCCTGCTTCTCAGCTTCGTCCTGAGCCTTGAGGGAGATAGCATAGTTCGCCGCAGCCTTTGTGAAGCCCGTACCGCCCGATACTGCGCGGACGTAATTTTCCTCAACGTAGATCTTTACGGGAGCAAGTCCGTCTGCGTAATATGCGCCTACGGGGGACATGATTATCGCAAAAATAAGGTGCTTCGCGGGGTGTACTCCCAGCATGGGATCAACCGCAAAAATGTAGGGACGGATATAAAGGGACGTTCCGTCTGCATGAGGTACCCAATCCTCGTCCACCTTGACAAGAGTTTTTACCGCTTCAACGGCAAAAGCCTCGTCGATCTTGGGTATGCAGAGACGATCGTTGGAAACGTTCAGTCTCGCCATATTTTTGTCGGGACGGAAAAGCTGTATCCTGCCAGAAGCAGTCCTGTAGGCTTTCATGCCCTCGAAGTCCGCCTGACCGTAGTGCAGACACATGGAAGCGGGATCCATGGGTATAGGTCCGTAGGGGACGATCCTTGCGTCGTGCCAGCCCTGACCCTCGTCATAGTTCATCAGAAACATATGGTCGGTGAATATCTTGCCAAAGCTGAGCTTGCTTTCGTCGGCAGGCTTTGCTTTGGGAGCTTCGGTTCTTGTAACTTTTATTTCCATCATTTGCAATTCTCCCTTTCTAAAGATATGTTTATTATACCACACTTCCCGACATATTGCAATGTAAAAAACGCACTATGTTTGCCGCAATTTGCAGCTTTGAAAAGTAAAACTTGCATAATTGCCGTAAAAATGTAACGGTCAAAAAATAATTTCTTCAAAACCTATTGAAAACGTATTAATAGTATGTTATAATATAAACAACACATAAACCCATACCCCCGAAAGGAAAGTAAGTTTGAAAATCAGAGATTTTCAAACTACGAGTTTTGTTTTCCTCACATCGAGTAAAACTCGATTTAAGTTCGGAATTTTGCTAACGCAAAACCGCAAATGACATTTATGTCATTTTAAACATACGTTAGAAAGGAGGACACATTTTCCCTAACGGGAAAATGGTCATAAATATGAAAATTTCAACCAAAGGACGCTATGCGCTGAGAATGCTGCTCGACCTTGCTCAGCATTCCGCGGAGGGCTACGTTGCTCTCAAGGATATTGCGGAACGTCAGGATATATCAAAAAAATATCTGGAGCAGATAGTTCCCCTGCTGAACAAGTCGGGACTGCTCAGAACAAACCGCGGCTATCAGGGCGGCTATATGCTTGCCAAGCCCGCGGAGCAGTACACCGTTGGAGAAATACTCCGCGTTACCGAGGGAAATCTCTGTCCCGTGGCGTGCCTGCAATATGAGAAAAATGACTGTCCCAGAGCCGCAGACTGCATGACCCTGTTCGTCTGGAAAGGACTGTACAAGTCGATAACCGACTATCTGGACGGTATATCGCTTCAGGACATTATGGATCATAGCATAGAAAGCGGAAATTTCTGTATATAATAAAACTAAAACGGACTGTTTCGTTATGCGGAACAGTCCGTTTTAAATGCGAACGATCAGACAATCGCTTTTCTCAGAAGCGCGTATTCGTACTCAAAGTCCCTGAGCTGAGCCATGTAATCCTGATTGCTGTTCCCGTCGCGGATAAGCGCGCCCACGGACGGAACTCTCTGAACTTTCAGTTCCCGCCGTATCGTTTCGGCAAAGGCTTTTCCCAGACCGCGGTGGTTCGGGTCTACGCCCATATAGAGCATTACATAGGAACGCGGCTTCCGCTTTTCGGTGAGTATTTTTAACAGCTTGGGCGGGGTGAGCCTGCCGTAAACGGTGTTCCCGAAATTCGGTACGGAAATGAAAAATCCCACCGCCGCTTTGTTGAAGTACGCCATCTTCACCATGCTGTAATTGATGATCGACCTGAGATACCCGAACATCGCGCAGAACTCGCTTTCGGAAATTCTTTTGTAGGCGGGAAAATTGCTGTACAGCTCAATCAGAAGCGAGTACACCTCCCGCAGCGTCCTGTCAAAGCTTTCGGGTTCGGGACTTTTTATCTCGTACCCGCCGTTTAGTTTTTCGGCAAGCCTGTCCGCGTATTTTTCGCAGCCCTCGTCGCTTTCCACCACCATGTAGTGATTTGAAAAATACCGCTGGCTCACGCAGAAGCCATTTCCCTCCCAAAGCTTCAAATAGTAATCCTTGTTGTACGGCTCTCCCGTGTATGGACTTCCGAAGCGGCTTGTTTTCAGCCTGTACTTTATCCAGAACGAGCAGTCCACGGGACCGATAATTTCAGCAAGTGAATTGTCCCTTGCAATTTTTGCGGCAGTATCGAACAGCAATTTTGCAGCGGAGCTGTCATTCTCGCTTTCAAAAAATCCCAGATATGCTTTTGGGTCGTCGGGATAAACCGTCATCAACCCGCGGCAGATCGCTCTTTTGCCGCGGTATACCAGTATCGGCGTTACCGTAAAGTAATGGCTTAAAGTATGCGTTCCGCCGAGAATCGCCGCTTCGTCCGCCGCGTTCTGCATAAGCTCGTTTTTTGCGTACAGCCTTTTCGGCAGCGACAAAAAGTCCCGCACGCACTTTTTATCGTCCGATGTAAAAATAACTGCTCTAAGATCGTTAAGCTTCATTTCAAACGTCCTCCGCGGGCTTCCGATTTGACGTACAGATTTTTTATCCGTTTGAACTTTGGAAGATCACCATTCAGCTTCTCAATATATTTCCGCACCTCAGCTTCGGGCAGATTAGTATAGACACGTGCGGCAGGGTGAAACTCCTCCTCGAAAACAGCGGCAGCCTTTATTTCGGGATTTTTCAGAATAAGCTCTTCAAGCTCGTCAACATAAACGTTCTGACCGTTTGCGGTAATTATTACACGTTTCTTTCTGCCTTTGAGAAAAAGCCGTCCCTCGCCGTCAAGGAAGCCAAGGTCTCCCGTGTGGTAAAAGCCGTTGCCGTCAAACCCGCTGTAAACGTCGTTTCGTGAAATATATCCTGCCGAAACGCTTCCTCCGCCGATAATTATTTCGCCTATGCCGTCCGCGTCGGGATCGATTATGCGGACGTCCAGTCCGTCGAGAACAGAACCGCAGCAGTCGATGTTATCGTCCCCCGGCTTTGCAAGCGCCACCACCGAGGAAGTCTCGGTAGTGCCGTAAGCCTCCAGAAGCGTTACGCCGCTGTCGATAAAAAACCGCTTGATCTTCGGGTCGGTAAAACTTCCGCCGCAGTACAGAAATCTGACGTTTCTCAGCATTTCCATGACCCGCTCGTCGGCAGCCTCGTATATCCTGTTCAGAATAAGCGGAACGGTGCAGACTATCGTCGGGCGTATCTCCAGCATTTCCTCTATCATTTTCGCGCGGTCGGAGCAAAGATATACCTGCATTCCCGAAATTATCGTGTACAGGAAATTCGCCACGCCCGCGTACACATGGTTAAGCGGCAGAAAGATGTAGGAAACATCCTCTGTGGACATGGGCGTTCTTGCGCATAAAGCGTTCCAGTTGTTCAGCAGATTAGCCTGCGTAAGCGGTATCGCTTTGGGACGGTTGGTTGTCCCCGACGTAAACATTATCATAGCCGTTTTGCTCATGTCTCTTTTTCCGTCAAGAGGCTTGCCGCTTCTGCCGTTTTCAATAAGCCGCGTAAAGTCGTCCTCAATGCAGATAAAACGTATTTCGGGGTGACTTTTCCGCACCTCAACCATAACGTCCTCCCTGCTTTTTTCGTATAAGACCGTGTTTATTTCAATGACCGAAAGCGTGTTCATAATGTCGAATGCCGTCCACTGGCTGTCTATGGGGACGCATACGCCCGCGTACCCCATTACCGCAAGGTCGGCAACAGTCCATTCATAGCTGTTTTGGGAGTACAGCATAATGTTGCCGCAAACGCCCTCCGATATCAGCGACCGCGCAAGGCTCTGCACGTCGTCAACGACCTCGCCGAATGTCCGCGTGACAAATTTCCCGTCTTTTTTGGCGCTTATGTAGGGAAGTTCGTTCCACTTTATTTTGTCCTCTTCAAGGTACTCGCAGATGCTTTTCATATTTATGACCATTTTCCCGTAAGGGAAAATGTGTCCTCCTTTCTAACGATGTTTTGTTTTCATCACGGCAGTGAGGAAAACAAAACTCGTAGTTTGAAAAATCTTTGATTTTTCAAACTTTTGCCCTTTCGATTATCGTGATTTTTCCCAGCGTGCCGTCTATCTCCGCCACGTCTCCGCTTTTCAGCAGACGCGCCGCGCCTTCAACTCCCACTACCGCGGGCTTTCCAAGCTCCCGCGAAATTATCGCCGTGTGGGAAAGCAGCGAGCCCTTTTCCGTGACTATCCCCGCCGCTCCCGCAAGCAGGAACACCCAGCCCGGGTCTGTCATTTTTGCCGCGATGATCTTTCCCGCCGTATCGGGACAAGAGGACGGGTCGTCCACCACCAGTATCTCCCCCCGCGCCTTTCCGCCCGAACAGGGAATGCCCGTAAGTATATCCGCCCGATTGTCGGCAGTCATGCCGCCGATATTTTCGGGGGACTTGTCAAACACCTTTTCCGCAAACACAAGCCGCGAATATGCGGGAAGCTTCTCAAAGCTGCTGTACTGCCCGCGGCGGCTTTCGATAAGCTCCCGCATATCATAGCCGCTTTTTACGGCGCGCTCCACCTCGCTGTAGTCAAGGTAAAATATGTCCTGCGGCTCGGAAATCTGCTTTGCCGCCGCAAGATCGCCGCCTATTTTCAGCATCATCGAGCGCATCATTCCGTACAGACGGCTTCGGTTCAGACGGGATTTTTCGCGGTTTTTTATACCCGCCGCAGCCTTTTTCGCAAATACTCCGCACAAACCTTTCAGCGGCTTGCTTTCGGCGTTTGCGTAGGTCTCGCCTAATGCTATTCCGTTTTCCGCGTACTGTACTATTTTCTGCACTAAAAGCTGAGGGTCGGTGCGGAACGTTCTGCTTTCCAGCTTTAACTCCTCGGCATTTCTGTCTCCGTACAGACCGATATAGTCCGCTATCATCTGCGCCGTCCCGCCGCCCTGTTTGGAGTATGCATGGTAATCTTCTGCGGTTCGGATATTTTTCAGCGCGGAAAGTTCACCGCTTTCCCTGACAAGCTCCGCAATTTTTATCAGCTCGTTCACGGGCTTCATGCTTTCGATACCGTTAAGACCCGAAATGCAACGGTTAGCCTCCGCGTCGGGGTCGGGAACTTTTTTCGTTTTCAGGCGGTGCTTGAGAAGTCCCGTAAAAATAAACGAGTACATATCGTTCACAAGGGTAACGTCCCATTTTTCCGAGACCATTTCAAGCAGCTTTTTGTAGTGTGCAAGAACCTCCGCACTGCTTGCCCTGTCTAAGTCCAGCGAATCGAAAAAACTTATCATTTCCTTGAACTCGCCGTCCAGCCTGTCCATAAGCTTGGGACAGGTAATCAACAGCTTTAGAAAGGAAAATGTCACCCTTGCATGGGTCAGGAAACCGATCTTTTTATCGGCGTGGGAGGTTACGCTTTTGTTTTTCACTCCAAGCATTTCCTGCCATACGGGGATAATTTGTTTGCTGAACGGCAGGAACAGTATCACGTCGTACCAGTTGCTTATGCGGTAGTATATCCTGCCGTTGGCGGCGTCCACCATGCTGCGGAGTATTTCGTCAGCCGCGTCAACGGTTTTCGGCTCGCGTGTAAGTCTCAGCAGTACCGAGCGGAAAACGCGGTAATAAGCCGTTCGGATAAAGCTTTGTGTCAGCGGCAGGGTTATTC
>CAMWVO010000123.1 GCA_947177695.1 uncultured Clostridia bacterium | reverse complement strand
CGCCTGCGGGCGCAGGAGGGGATTTCGCGCTCTGCGGAGCGCGACCAAAGGGCTCCGCCCTCTGGACTTCTGCCGCCTTTGAAAAGGCGGGCGAAACTTTTCCATCCTGACGGTTTACTATAGTTGACTGCGCGATTAAACCTCAGCCTTTCATTTTCCAGAAAAGCTTTAATGTGTTCTCCGTAGTCTGCTTCGCCACAAGTTCGGGGGAGACCCATTTGACCTCCGCGATTTTCTCTATTATATGGACTATCATTCCGCTGTCGCAGCGTTTGCCCCGGTTCGGTTCGGGAGCCATATAGGGACAGTCGGTCTCAAGCATAAGCCTGTCCAAGGGTACGACCTCCAGCGCCTCTATCGCTTTTCTCGCATTTTTGAACGTAAGAACTCCCGTGAAGCTGATGTTCATTCCCAGAGCAAGCACCTGCTTCGCCGTCTCCGCAGAGCCAGAAAAGCAATGCATTACGCCGTTTACAGTTCCCCGTTCCCGCAGGATATACATGGTATCCTCCGTAGCGTCCCGGGAGTGAATAACCACGGGCAGAGAAAGCTTTTCCGCAAGATCAAGCTGCTCCTTGAAAATCCGCTTCTGCAAATCCGGGTCGTAGCCCTCGTAGTGATAGTCCAGACCTATCTCACCGATCGCAACCGTTTTCGGCAGGACTGCCCATTTTTTCAGCGTGTCGAGATAATCCGCGGGAGTACCCTCCACGTCCTCTGGGTGTATACCCACCGCCGCATATAGGAACGGATACTTTTCGGCGTACTCAACCGAAAGCCGCGAGCGTTCAAGATTGCAGCCCATGTTTACGATGTTCCGCACACCCTCGCTGTGCAGACGGTTCAGCAGCTCGTCTCTGTCTGGGTCAAACTGCTCCGCATCGGAGTGGGCGTGGGAATCAATAAAATCAAGCATTTTTATCAGCCTTTCCTATAGTGGTATTTACCGAAAAGCTCCGCGAAATTTCTGCATCAGGCAGAACCTCGCGGAGCTTTAGTGCGTCAAAAATTACAGAGTTGTTGGGGTCGGGATATGCTCGGACGAGCTTTCGTTCTTAACGATCTGAATGTTGTTGTAAACGTCCATGCCCGTACCTGCGGGAATAAGCTTACCGATAATAACGTTCTCTTTAAGACCCTGCAAGTAGTCGCACTTGCCCTTGATGGCAGCGTCGGTAAGTGCGCGGGTGGTCTCCTGGAACGAAGCTGCCGACAGGAAGCTGTCCGAATTGGAGGACGCCTTTGTAATACCCTGAAGCACGGGGATCGTTGTCGCAAAGCTGAGACCCTCTTCGCCGTTGTCCATTCTGCGCTTGATCTCAGCATTGATAGCGTCGATGTCCCTCTTGTCAACCAGCGAACCGGGAAGCATATAGCTTGAACCGCTGTCGTCCACTTTTACCTTGCGGAGCATCTGACGGACAATAACCTCGATGTGCTTGTCGTTGATATCAACACCCTGCAAACGGTAAACTTTCTGAACTTCGGTGATGATATAGTTCTGAACAGCCTGCTGACCATTTACCGCAAGAATGTCGCCGGGGTTGATAGAGCCCTCCGTAAGCGGAGTACCCGCCTCAACGGTGTCGCCCTCGTGAACTCTTATCTTGTAGCCGTAAGGAACGGGATAGTATTCCTCCGTACCCGTTTCCTCGTCGGTAATGATAACGTTGCGTATCTTCTTGATCTCCTCCATGCGGACAGAACCGCCTGTTCTTGCGATTATAGCCGCATTCTTGGGACGTCTGCTCTCGAAAAGCTCTTCAACACGGGGAAGACCCTGCGTGATATCCTCCGCGGAAGCGATACCGCCCGTGTGGAACGTTCTCATTGTAAGCTGTGTACCGGGCTCACCGATAGACTGCGCGGCGATTACGCCGACAGCTTCACCCACGGCAACAAGGTTTCCGTTGGCAAGGTTGGAGCCGTAGCACTTTGCGCATACGCCGTGCTTAGCCTTGCAGTTAAGCACCGAACGGATAGTGATTTTCTCAACGCCGCTGTCAACGACTTTCTGAGCGTCCGCTTCGTTCATAAGCTTGTTGCGGCTCATGATAAGGTCGCCCGTTTCGGGATCGCGGAGATCCTCCATAAGGTAACGTCCGAGAAGTCTTTCTTTGAGCGGCTCGATCATTTCGTTGCCGTTTCTGATGGTGTATACCTCGATACCCTCGTCAGTGCCGCAGTCCTCCTCGCGGATAATTACCTCCTGGGAAACGTCAACAAGACGTCTTGTAAGGTAACCCGAGTCGGCTGTACGCAGAGCTGTATCGGCAAGACCCTTTCTCGCACCACGGGAGGAAATGAAGTACTCCAGAATGTTAAGTCCCTCACGGTAGTTGGCACGAATAGGCATCTCGATGGTCGAACCCGAGGTATTGGCGATAAGTCCGCGCATACCCGCAAGCTGACGCATCTGGTTGATACTGCCTCGCGCACCGGAGTCGGACATCATAAAGATGGGGTTGTATTTGTCAAGACCGTCCTTAAGAGCCGTAGTTACCTCGTCGGTAGCGCCGTTCCATATTTCGATAAAGCGCTTGGACTTTTCCGAAGCGGAAATAAATCCGCGCTTGAAGAGCTTGTTGATCTTATCGACCTTTGCGTCTGCAGCTGCAAGAATATCCTTTTTGGCTTCGGGTATCTCCGCGTCGCATACCGCAACGGTGATAGCCGCTCTTGTAGAGAACTTGAAGCCCAGAGCCTTTACTCTGTCAAGCACCTCGGAAGTAGTGGTCGTACCGTGGATACGGATACAGCGCTCGATGATGTCGGAAAGCTGACCCTTTTTAACAAGGAAGTCAACCTCAAGATCGAACTGCTTGTCGGAGCTTGTTCTGTCAACATAGCCCAGATTCTGGGGAATGTTTTCGTTGAATATAATTCTGCCCACTGTGCAGTCGATAAGCTTGGAAACAGTTCTGCCGCCGATATCCTTTGATACTCTTACCTTGATGGGAGCATGAATTGATACCGCACCGCTGCTGTACGCCATAAGAGCCTCGTTTACGTCGCGGAATACCTTTCCGCCGCCCTTTTCAATATAGTTGCCGTTCTCGTCCTTTTCGTCCTTTTTCATTGTCAGGTAGTAGGAACCCAGAACCATATCCTGAGACGGAACAGCCACAGGACGTCCGTCGGAGGGTTTAAGCAGGTTGTTCGCCGCAAGCATAAGGAATCTTGCCTCCGCCTGCGCCTCCGCGGAAAGGGGAAGATGGACAGCCATCTGGTCTCCGTCAAAGTCGGCGTTGAACGCGGTACAAACCAGCGGGTGGAGCTTGATAGCCCTGCCCTCTACAAGTATAGGCTCGAACGCCTGGATACCCAGTCTGTGAAGCGTAGGGGCACGGTTCAGGAACACGGGATGATCCTTGATAACGTTCTCCAGAGCGTCCCAAACGTCGTTTTCCGCTCTGTCAACTTTTTTACGTGCGGACTTGATATTGGTTGCCTTGCCTGTGTCAACAAGACGCTTCATAACGAAAGGCTTGAACAGCTCCAAAGCCATTTCCTTGGGGAGACCGCACTGGAACATTTTAAGCTCAGGACCGACAACGATAACGGAACGTCCAGAATAGTCAACACGCTTACCCAACAGGTTCTGACGGAAACGTCCCTGCTTACCTTTAAGCATATCGGAAAGGGATTTCAGCGCGCGGTTGTTTGGACCCGTAACGGGTCTGCCATGTCTGCCGTTGTCGATAAGCGCGTCAACGGCTTCCTGAAGCATTCTCTTTTCGTTTCTGATAATGATGTCAGGAGCTTCAAGCTCCAGCATCTTTTTAAGACGGTTGTTTCTGTTGATAACACGTCTGTAAAGGTCGTTAAGGTCGGAGGTAGCATATCTGCCGCCGTCCAACATAACCATAGGTCTGATATCGGGAGGAATAACGGGAACAACGTCCAGTACCATCCATTCGGGCTTGTTTCCCGAAAGACGGAAGGACTCCATAATTTCAAGCCTTTTCAGAAGCTTGATCTTTTTCTGTCCCGGAGGAAGCTCCGCAAGCTCTGCTTTAAGCTCGTCGGACGCCCACACAAGGTTGTTCACCCAGTTTTCCTTATCGGCAATTTCGTTGTACTCACCGTTTGCGTTTGCCGCTTCGATATTCTCAAAGAAACGCTTTTCGATATACTGAGAGCCTGTTTCAACAGTGATCTGAGGAAGCTTTGCCTCCTCGTTCTTTCTGTTGATATAGAGGACTTCCTCGGTGTACTTGGTTCTGGATATAACGTCGCCCACGGAAAAATTCTCGTTCTCCGCGTTGTCGGCTATCACATAGAGACGCTTAGCAAGGAAGTCCCTGATGTCGTCCTCGTCGATACCCGTAACCTTGGAAAATTCGTCCAGATGCTTCATGATATAGTTGTCGTAACGGTCGGGGTTGTACTCGTCAAGAAGCTCCTTGATAGCCTCCGCGCCCATTTCGGCAACGAAATCGTCCTCGTACTTTTCGCGCATATCGGCGTACTCTTTTTCGGTAAGGAGCTGCTTCTTGACAAGCTCCGTATTGCCCGAATCCACAACGATATACTTTGTGAAGTACAGCACTTCCTCCAGACGCTTCTGGGACACCTCGATCACCTGACCGATACGGGAGGGAGTACCCTTGAAGTACCATATATGGGACACGGGAGCCGCAAGCTCAATATGACCCATACGCTCACGGCGCACCTTGGCGCGAGTTACCTCAACGCCGCAGCGGTCGCATATCTTGCCCTTGAAGCGTATCTTCTTGTACTTTCCGCAGTGACATTCCCAGTCCTTGGTTGGTCCGAAAATTCTTTCGCAGAAAAGACCGTCTCTTTCGGGCTTCTGGGTTCTGTAGTTTATGGTCTCTGGTCTTTCAACAACGCCGTGAGACCAGTTTCTGATTTGCTCGGGGGACGCCAGACCGATTTTTATAGATTCAAAGGTATTGAATTCCAAATATAACACTCCTTTATTAGAAGTAAGAGGTTAGAGACTTAGAGGTCAGAATACAGCGGTTTATCAGATAAGATCCTCGTCGCCGTCGTCGCCGAACGAGAAGTCGTCTCCGTCCTCGCCGTCCTCATCTTCGTCCTCGTCGTCAAAGTCGTCGTAATCGTCGTCGTCGATATCCTCGATGGAGAAGCCGCTGTCAAGGTCGCCGTCGGCAATCATGCTCTCGTCCATGTCCTCCGCGTCCGAAACGGGCTGAGGAATGATATCGTCGTCGTCCTCAAAGGTCTGCTTAAGGTCGATCTCCTCACCCAGTTCGTCAAGGACTTTAACGTCCAGACACAGTGACTGGAGCTCCTTGATAAGAACCTTGAAGGATTCGGGAATACCCGGCTTGGGAACGTTCTGACCCTTGACGATAGCCTCGTAGGTCTTGACACGTCCCACGGTATCGTCCGACTTAACGGTAAGAATTTCCTGCAAGGTGTAAGCCGCGCCGTAAGCCTCCAGCGCCCAAACTTCCATCTCTCCGAAACGCTGACCGCCGAACTGAGCCTTACCGCCCAGAGGCTGCTGAGTAACCAGCGAGTAAGGACCTACCGAACGCGCGTGGATCTTGTCGTCAACAAGGTGGTGGAGCTTGAGGTAGTACATATAGCCCACGGTAACGGGATTGTCGAATTTGTCGCCTGTTCTGCCGTCGTAAAGAACGGTCTTGCCGTCCTCGCGCATACCCGCTTCGCTGAAGCAGGCGCGGATATCGTCCTCGTGCGCGCCGTCGAATACAGGGGTCATTATCTTCCAGCCCAGCTTCTTGGCAGCCATGCCCAGATGAACTTCAAGCACCTGACCGATGTTCATACGGGACGGAACGCCCAGCGGGTTAAGAACGATGTCAAGGGGAGTGCCGTCGGGCAGGAAGGGCATATCCTCGGATTTAAGGATACGGGAAACAACACCCTTGTTTCCGTGACGGCCCGCCATCTTGTCGCCCACGGAGATCTTGCGCTTCTGAGCGATATAGCATCTTACCAGCATATTCACTCCGGGAGAAAGCTCCTCGGAATTTTCTCTTGTGAATATCTTAACGTCAACGATAACTCCCGCCTCGCCGTGAGGAACTTTAAGAGAATTGTCGCGGACTTCTCTTGCCTTTTCGCCGAAGATGGCACGGAGCAGTCTTTCCTCTGCGGTAAGCTCGGTCTCTCCCTTGGGAGTTACCTTTCCTACCAGAATGTCGCCCGCTCTTACCTCTGCGCCTATGCGGATAATTCCGCGGTCGTCAAGGTCTTTGAGAGCGTCCTCGC
>CAMWVO010000122.1 GCA_947177695.1 uncultured Clostridia bacterium | reverse complement strand
ACGGCGACCAGCGAGATCTACAAGCGTAAGATCGTGGGCAGCGTCATATTTGTATAAGAGACAGGGATAACCCTTATAACATACTTTCGATGATCTCTTTTGCGCGGGAGTTGTCGGAGCAGGCTGCCATGGCTACCCAGTTATCCTTTATGATGACGAAAGCGTCCTCAAGCTTGTACATCTCGTCGGGAGTATAGTCTGCATAGGTCGCCGTCTGGCTGTCCAGACGCTTCTGAACGGCTTCCGCGCCTGCCTTGGCGGCATCCGCGTCGGTAAACTTAAACACCGCAAGCTCGTCGGGATAAGCTCCGCTTCCGCATATCAGCACGGACATATCCGTTACTGCGGAAACGTCCACATCATAGAACGCACCTATGTTGTCGGCATTTTTTTCCACAGCCGAGGGAATTTCTATTTCGGCAGTTACTGCCGCTGTAATATCCGCAGCGGAAACGTCGGCGACAGGCGCTGCGGGTGCGTCGTTTCCGGAAGCCTCCGCAGAGGTGGTATCAACGGTAGCGTTAACAGGTGCTGTAGGCTGCTCGTCGGAGCAGGAAGCAAGCAGCAGTACCGAGAGAACTGCCGCAATGGCGATAGATTTTTTCATAGCTGATCTTCCTTTCATTCGGTTGAGTTTGATGTATTAAGCCGTCCTGAGACGGCATACGATCGTACGTCAGGATAATTCCTCCTCTTCGTCGATCTCATCGGTATCTTCAAGTCCCTCTCCGTCGGGGTCTTCCTCGGCTTCGGAGGATATCACGCTCTCTGCGGTGACTTCCGTTACCGTTGACGAAGCAGTACCTGCGGGAGCGGGTACGGTGACTGCCGCAGATACAGCAGGCTCGGTTTCGGCGGGTGGAACGAAGTCTATATCGTAGTACCCGATAAGCGAGTTCTGGAACGCTCCGAGTATCACGGGATAGGCGTATATTTTAAGGTGCAGACCGTCATGCTCCGCATAGTGCTGACCGAGATAGCCCGTCTCGTCCTCCAGAAGCGAGAACACGTCCGCAAAAGCCACTGATTTTTCCTCGGCGACCTGCTTTACAAACTCGTTGTAGACAATGATAGCTTCAAGCTGTTCGGGCTTTTCCGCTTCGTGCTTTTGGGTAACGGGAGGTACGGAGGCTATCGCGATCTTTGCGTTGGGACAGGTCCTTGCGACCATGTCAATGAAATCGCCAAGCTCCTCGGACATCTGCTGTCCCTCCACATAAGCGATACCGTTTGTACCCAGCAAAATGCAGATATATTCGGGGTCTATGTCACGCGCCTTGTCGAACACGGACTTGTTGTCTATTCTGGTATCAGCCGCCAGCACGGGGGTGATGCCCGCCTTTGCAAAGACGTTTTCGGGCGGCAGGAACTCGTAGTTTATAAGTCCCACCGAAAGGGAGTCGCCTATAAAAAGCGTTTTCCCGAAAAAAGCGGGGGAATACACGCCGATCTCAGGCTCCGGTTCGGGTTCTGTGACGGCAGCCTCCTCGGAAATAACGGTGGTCTCCGTGGTTGTGGTAACGGTGGTTTGCTCGGGTTCCGTCTCGGAGGCGTTTATTATGTGCGGCGGATCTGTTTCCGGCGGGTCGTCCGCGGTGGCTCTTCCGCCGAAAAGATATATGCAAAGCAGAACAGCCGCCGCTGCCGACAAAAGGACAAGCGCGGCGTTTACAGCCATATCGGCGATCGAAATTCTTTTCGACATAAAAAAACCTTTCCTGAATTTGTTTTGACTGCCCGCTTCGGTCGGTTCATCAAAAGCCGGGGCATAATCATACTTTTTTATTATACTACACAAACCCGCATTTTTCAAGCGCATTTTTCATTTTCCAATAAAAAACGATATATTTTTTTACACCAATGGAAAAACATGAAATTATTGCAATAAAAAATATGCAATTATTGTATTTGGCTGACGTGAAAAATGTGGTACAGTATTCCTATATACGCTTTGAGTTTGGAGGATAGAAATGAAAAGGTTTTTGTCTTTTGCAATATTTGCCGCGCTTGCGGTGCAGCTCTGCGGCTGTTCCGGTACGGATCGGACAGTTCCCGACGAGAGCGCGGAGCTTTCGGAGATGGCTTCTGCTTCCTCGGAAGCTCCCGACGCAACGGAAACTGCCGCGGAGGACGCAGTTCCTCCCATGGATACCTCGCCGCTGACCCTTACTCTGTTCATAAATGACACGGAGAGCGATGTTTCTTTCGATAACGAAGCCGCGGAGGAGATCAGGCTGCGGACGGGTATTACCCTGGAAATAACCGTCGCCGAGAACGAAAATTCTCTGGACGAGCTTATCGCTTCGGGAAATATCCCCGACCTGCTTTACGCGGGAGAGGATACCGACAAGCATATCGAAAGCGGCTTGCTGATACCCCTTGACGACCTTACAGAAAAGTACGGCGGGAACTTTTCCGCGCTGTACGGAGATAAGCTTGACAGGCTCAGAGCAGCCGACGGCAAGCTTTACACCTTCGGGACGGGCGGCTCGTCCCCCGCGCGGTTTACTGCCGACGGAACGTTTCAGGTGCGGTATTCCGTTCTGGAGGAGCTTGGCTACCCCGAAATAAAAACCATTGAACAGCTTGGGGACTGTCTCAGACAGTACAAGGAGCTGCACCCACAGTCCACGGGACTGCTTCTTGGCGGCGCGCCCATACAGCAGTGGACAGACACCGTAAGCGCCCGCGTGAATTATGTTCTGGGCTATCCCGACGACGGCGAATTTTTCGTGGACGAAAGCACGGGCAAGGCTGTATACAAGTGGACGGACCCCCGCGTAAAGGAGTACGTTCGGTGGCTGAACGGTCTTTGGAACGACGGCGTGCTGGACGATATGTCCTTTTCGCTCAGGCACGACGGCTATATTGACAGGCTTATAAACGGAAGTCCGGCTGCCGCTGCCGACCGCCATGAGGACTATGCCTCCGCCGAGGACGCGCTTGTTTCAGCGGGAAACGGCAACCGTGCGTATTGCCCCGTTCCCGCCGCCTTTGACAAGGATACCAATGTCATGTTTCTTGCGGACTATGGGTACGTCCCCGCGGCAGGGATAGGCATAACGGCGTCCTGCGCCGAACCCGAAAGGGCGTTCCGCTTTCTGGACTGGTGGTGCGGAGACGAGGCTCAGCTTCTTGTGAACTTCGGCGCAGACGGCGAGTACGATCCCGAAGCGGACGGAGCGCATTTTGCCGAGCCGTTCCCGATGCGCGGCATGACCGAAAAGACTTCCGACGGAAAGCTTTATTCATACGCCGCCGAGAAATATGCTTCGGTCTTTACCGAAAGCGAAAAAGCCGCGGCGGAGGCTTACGGGATAACTCTGTTTGCCGACCTGTTCCCGCAGGAGAGCGAGCTGACATCTGTAAACAGAACGCTTATCAGCGACATGGAAATACCAGCAATGAGCGAGGAGTCAATACTTCTGGAGACCCTTGAGACCTATATCAAAACGGAAGTCCCGAACGCGATAAAGGTCTCCCCCGAAGAGTTTGACGCCAAGTGGGACGAGATCGCCGACTGGTGCGAAAGCAACGGCGCGGAGCGTCTCGGAGAGCTTATGACCTCTCTTGTGCGGAAGAATATAAACAATTAAAATATTTCGGCAAACAGAAACGCGGACAGGTCTGACCCGTCCGCGCTTTTATATTTCATTGATCGTCAGTTTTTCTGTCCGCCCCATTCCACAACGGTGAAGCCGTTTCTTTCAAAGGGTTCAAACTCCTGGGGTTCTGGAGCAAAGTCCGGGTCGCATGGCTCGTAGACCATGAACACTCTCAGCAGGCTGTCGGGTGCGGGAGAAATATCCAGTTTCGCATTTTTCTCATAAGCCTCCGTCTGGAACGTGATGAAGTTGCACTCGTTCTTTTGCAGCTCGGGCAGCCAGTAAATGATAAACTCGTTGCTCTCGCGTGGAGTGAGACCTATCTCTTTAAGCTTGCTTCTCAGGAAATCAGCGGTGTCCTCCCGCTTTACCGTGAAGCCCTTGGACATATCCCAGTCCGCTGCGCCCTTGCCCTCCCAGTACAGGCAATAATATTCCTCTCCGTCATATTTATCAATAATTGTACCGTCAGGATAAGCGGTGACTTCCCAGCCGTCCCGATAATCTGGGTAGGCGCAGGTGACAGCGCCGTCAAGATCGAGCTTTACCGAAACATCGGTTTTCTCTTCGGGGTAAAGATAGATAACGGGCTTAGCGTAGTCACCCAAAAATATGTATTTGTATCCGTTTTCTTCGGGATCGTACTTGCCGTAATAGAACGCGTCAGTAAGGTACGCAAGCTTATATTTCATGGTTCGTTCACCGACAGTAAGCTTTTCGCCGGTGTAGTAAGAGTTACCGCTGCTGTAAAGCCAGCCGCTGTAAAGATCGAATACAGGTGTGATGTCGGAGCAGTATTCGGCTCTGATGAAGCCGTAAAGTTCCCACATTCCAAAGCTTGCCGTTATGCCGTTCCATGAATGGTATTCCCAGTCATCAGGCGCGTCCTCTTCATCATCTCCGTAAATTCTTGGTCCCAAAGTTACCGTAGGAACGATTTTCTCGCCGTAGAAATAATAGTCGTAATCGGTAACGCCCGTTTCGGGATCGGTAACGGCGGGTCTTTCGCTGAACACCTCGGTGTAGTTCAGCTTACCGTTTTCAAGAGAGAACAGATAATTGTAATCGCTGTTCTCGGAAAATTTTCCGCTGCTCAGATCTCTGCGGCTCATATAGAACCATTTTTTCTCCAGCTTTTCAGTTTTCTTGAGACCTATGACATTTCCGTTATAGTAAATGTTGGTTTTAGAATTATAGAGGGTATCTATGTATGTGGGTTTTCCGTCCTTTATCGAATAGATATCAACATCGCACTGTTCGATATCGCCATCGCGGGATTCAGCGTTTTCGGGTAAAACCTGCTTGGAGACAAGCAGCTCTGGCGTGCCGTCGAAGTCAAGGTCTATAAGATTTACGCCCACAACGTCCTCACCCATGAACATGTCAACATTGTCGATAAGGGTCAGGTATGTCTGCGCGGCGGCGGAGTCGCCCTTGTTTTCAAATGCAGCTGCACCTAAAGAATATCCGAGAGCATCGTCAACGTTATCGGCAATAATGTCCAGATCGCGGATAGAAGTCGCCTGCGAATAATTATTTCCCTCGCTGTCGTAGGAGACCGTAAGACTGCCGACTTTCATTCTCGCGTAAACGTAGTCCCCGCTTATGTTTTCGATGACCTCGGACGGTTCACCCTTTTGTGCGGTAAAGGATATTGAATCCATAAGTACTTCGGTGCTGCCGAGACTGTATTTTGTATTGCATGAGATCGGAACGGGAATATTGTACATATAGGCAGGATCGACGATAACATCAAAAGTATTGTCCTTGTTTCTGCACACAAAGCCGGTCAGCGTAAGGTCTGTCATACTGTAGCTCTGGGTAACGCTCACTATTTCGGGAGGGAGAGTTCCGTTTATTTTAAGCTTCACAACAACGTCTGTTTCGCTGATATTGTTGTCGGACAAGTCATTTGCCCACCTGCTTTTCGGGGACGCGTTCACTGCCGTTTCAAAGTTCTCGGTGCCCGCTTCGCCGTCAAGGTCGCTGCAAAACTGATTTGTGGACTCCCTGTAGAGGTCGGCGGCGTAAAAATCTCTTACCGAAATTTCGTCCTCGGAGACCACCCGCTTAATCAGCAGCTTTGGCGCGTTTTTGTCAAATATGTAATTACCGTCGCTGTCTTTCAGCTCGGCAAGCTTTTCTATAAGCTCATCCTTTTGCTCGGAGGTATAAGCATTAAATCCCTTTGGTTCGTCGGGAACTTTTTCATCGGCTTTATTATCTGCTTCGGGATCGTCAGCTTCATCGGAACTGCCGTTCTCCGCGTCGTTTTCTCCGTTCTCAGCCGCCTCCGTTACCTGCGCGGAGGTTGCCGAAGTCTCGGACTGTCCGCCCTCCTGTTCGGGATTTTCCTTGCAGCCGCCCAGTGCCGCCGAAATAATGATCAATGCCGCCAAAGCAACTATGCGTTTTTTCATACGACCACCCCTTGTTTGTTACTGTAATTACTATATCATTTTTAACAGATTATTTCAATAGGATTTACCGTTCTGTAATAGAAATTTCCAAACTGTAATTTCTTTGTCAGAAATTTTTTAAAGAGGTCGCAGAGAGATATTGTGCGGATAAATTTTGATTTACAAGACTAACTAAGACGCCTCACGCGGCGAAGCCGCATGGAAAAGTTTCGCCCGCCTTTTCAAAGGCGGCAGGTTTCCAAAGGGCAGAGCC